>JADHWO010000103.1 GCA_016783445.1 Candidatus Aminicenantota bacterium | reverse complement strand
TAAAGGAAGTGCTTAACGAGATCAGTAATTCTCCCATGGCATTTTTTGGCCTTTATATGAGAAAGGCCTATTATTTTTTCTGCAATTATGAAATACCGAGCAACAATAATGTTTATATTTATCAGAAGTTTTCTTATCTTTTGAGAAATCCCCTTGGCAACTTCTCATTGGTGGTTTCATTGGCTTTTTTGGGTTTAATAACCTCTCTCAAGGACTACAGACGAAATTTATTATTATATATATTTATCCTTGGAATGACAGGTTCTACACTTGTTTTTTACAACGTTTCGAGGTTGCGAATACCCGCAGTCCCCTTCTACCTACTCTTGTCATCAGCAGGAATCTATTCCTTATTTCAATTCATTAAAGCAAGACAGTTTATGCGATTTACTATAACTGTTGTAATGATAATCGGGTTGATCATCTGTTTGAACATGCCAGATGTCCAAAAAATCAGAGAAAATGATTACGGAATGTTAGGAGATGCTTATTTTGCCAAGGGAATGTATGATGATAGCATTTCTCAATTCAAAAAATCATTGACCATTATGCCCGAAAACGCGATGGCACATTATAACATCGGAATTTCCTTTTCCAAGAAAGGTAAGCGTGAGGACGCCATTCGCCACTTCTATGAAGCGTCCCGAATTGATCCCAAGTTTGTGGCGGCACTCAATAACCTTGGTCTGATGTTGTGCGAGCAAAGCAGATTCAGCAATGCCATCAGACATTTTTCCGAGGCGTTGCGGATAGAGCCTGAAAATGTGAGCATTCAAAACAATCTGGGACTTGCTTATGCCCAGCAAGGCAATCTCAAGGATGCTGCGGCCCATTTTGCCGAAGCAGTGCGGTTATCGCCCCGCAATAAGGCAGCACGCAGTAACCTGACTCGCTGCTTGAAGCTTCTGGGTAAATCCAACTTGCCCTCTCGCAAATAGGACTGCAAATAGCGCTGACAACATAAGCAGAATCAGGACTTCCTGTGCTTTTAATAGAAAAACAAACCATTTTTTGAATCGGATTGCGACACTTACATGCATTGGTATTGGTCTACAATCCGAAGTTTGTACGTAAGATCCTGCACCTCCCTTGACGTGAGGGTAACCTTCCCTTTTTGTCAATGCTCAAAAAACGAATTTACTACCGCACACACATACTCTGCCGCTTCTTTTGAGAGATGTGGGCCCATGGGCAGGCTCAGAATCCGTTCTGAAATAGAGTCAGAAATCGGATAGTTTTTCCTCGAACGGCTCATCTCTTGATAAGCGGCCTGGCTGTAAAGCGGCACGGGATAATGAATGAGGGTCTCAATCCCTCTTTTTTCGAGATGGGCGCGCAGCTTATCACGACGGTTTGACCTCACCGTAAACAGATGCCATACATGCGTATTTCCTTCTCCTATATGGGGGAGGACAAGTTCTTCATCCCGGGCTTCAAGTCTGTCAAGGTAAATCTGTGCCACCTCAGACCGCCTTCGGTTCCATTCATCCAAATGTCTCAGTTTAACGCGAAGGATGGCCGCCTGAAGTTCATCAAGACGGCTGTTCATCCCTTTGATAGCATTGTAGTATTTCTTTCCCGATCCATAGTTCCTGGCCATCCGGACATATTCGGCCACATCCCGCTCATCTGTCAGGACAGCACCCCCGTCCCCAAAGGCCCCGAGATTCTTCCCAGGGTAGAAACTGAATCCCGCCCCATCACTCAGCGATCCCGCCTTGACGCCGAAATGCATGGCGCCGTGCGCCTGGGCCGCATCCTCAAAAAGCTTGAGTCCACATTTCCGACAGATCTCCTTGAAACGTTTCATGTCTGCAGTCTGCCCATAGAGGTGAACAGCCATAACAGCCCGTGTCCTTGATGTAATTACTGCTTCTATCCTAAACGGATCAATATTGCAGGTTCTCGGATCAGGTTCCACCAGGACCGGAATCGCCCCCACATTCGAAACAGCCAGGGCACTTGCAATGTATGTATTCGCCGGCACAACAACCTCATCCCCCTGGCCGATCTCGTGGGCTTTCAGAAGCAGTTCCAAAGCATCCATGCCGCTCCCGACACCGACACAGTATCTGCACCCGCAATAGGCAGCAAACTCCTCCTCAAAACACCTGACATTCTCTCCTAAGATATACCATCCGCCCTTAAGGACGCTCTTGATTGCTGAGTCTATTTCGTCAGCAAGCTCCAGATATGTCACCTTCAGGTCTAAAAAAGGAACCTTCATGCTCAAACCGCAATTCGCTCAATCTGGGTATTCGCATTTCTTAGCTTCCGTAAAACAATGAGCAAGCTCTCTTCAACCGTATCATGATACGTCAACCCCAAAGACAACGATTTTTCATTCAAGACTTCATAAGAGAGCTGGTTCATGATCGGCGAATCCACAAAAATAACTTGAATGCCAGGAATATTAACCTTGATCACGTCGATAATATCTTGAACCGTTAAATTGACCGTCACGATATTATACACCTGGTTATCAAAATGATAATTCGCCACAAAGAAGTTGATCGCATTGACACAGTCCCCCAGTCCACAGTATGGCCTTTTTTGGTTAAAGGCGGTCTTCCAGACCGTAATCGGTTTGCCGGTAGATGCCTGCCACACAAACTTGTTAACTGCCGTATGGAACCGCATGCCTATGGAATAGCCAAAAATTGTCCCGATTCGAAAGATGACATACTTCAGCCCCATCTCCTCTGACAATTCGGCCAACAGCCTTTCCCCGAATATCTTTGAATCAGCGTAGGGACTCTGGGGTTTGAGTTCTTCCTCAGGGCAGGTTTCGTCTACCACCTCACTCTGACTCCCATACACACTGGTAGAAGATGGAAACAGCAGAGAACACCCTCTATCCGCGCAGAGGCGAGCCACTTTTTCGAGGCCTTTTTTATTGATCTCTTCGACCTCTTCCGCTCTGCCGAAACTCCTCTCTGCGTCCGTCACGGCCGCCAGGTGTATCAACACATCACTGTCCTCAATAACCGTTTCTATCTCAGGAGAAAGGATATCTGTCCCATTAAAGACAAAATCCATGCCAGCCGGAAGATCAAACAGCGATGCATATCGCTGCGTCATCAGATTGTCCACAATGTACACTTTCTCAAGATTAGGAATCTGTAAGCTCCGAATCAGTTTCGAGCCTATATGTCCCAGCGCGCCAGTAACACAAAGATTCATTTAATACCAATCCCCTCGGGGCTCCTTTCCATAATTTGTTTAGTTTTGATCAAACCTTCCCTCAGGTTGAATTTCGGCTCCCATTGGGTCTCATAATACAATTTGGCACCGCTGATGATAGCATCGCCGATCTCAATCCGCTTCCTGACCCGGGGCCACCTTTTCTTGGAGAGACGTCCTGTTCCAAAAACCGAGACAATTTCCCTGGCAATATCAAGCACCGAATAGTGCTCCTTATGAACGGCAAAATAGACATCCCCGTAAAGGGAGTCGTGAAAAACGCAGTTGTAAAGCAGGTCAGTGACGTCCTCCACGTACATAACGTTTCGGGTTTGGCTCCCATCACCAAAAATAGAAATTTCCTGGTTGTTTGCAGCTAACCAGATAAAATAGTTGATAAAACCAAATTCCGGATAGCCTTTCCCGTAAGGGCCGTAGAGGTTTGCGAAGCGGAGCGACAAGGTTTTGAGCCCGTGAACCTTATGGTAGATGTAATAATATTTCTCTGCCACACATTTGTTGGCCGAATATATATCGAGTGGATATTCGCTGTGGGTTTCGGTAATGGTATCCCCCATGGCCTTCCCGATAACGGTACTGCTTGAGGTATAAATGATCCGGGCATCCTTGTTGCATTTACGTACTGCTTCCAACACTCTTAGATTGCCAGCACAGTTAATCTCGACATCGAACAAAGGATCACTTAGAGAAATTGGATGAGAGGTCTGTCCCGCACAGTTGAAAATAACTTCCTTGCCCTCTACCACGCTTTCCATAAGCGATGAGTCCCGGATATCACCTTCAATAAACTCTATGGAGACACGCACTTCTTGCAAATTCTCGATGCTGCTCTTAAGCCTCGGGTCAAGGGAATCAACTACCGTCACCCTGTTTTTGTCATCGCTCAAACAGCGCCGGACAAGGTTCGACCCCAGGAATCCGGCGCCCCCCAAAATGAGAATATTCATCGGTTTTTCTGCCCCAAAAAAAATTTCATTGTACGGGTGATCCCTTCTTCAAGTGAAACCTCGGGATGCCACCCGACATCCGCACTGAAACGAGACGTGTCCGCCACGAAATGCCGAAACTCTATGGGCGAAAGATCAGTGGGGATCGGAACATAGTCTATATCCACCTTCCTGCCAGCCACTTGAGCCGCCAGATCACGCACCGTTTCTATCATTTCTCTGACGGTGTGACCGACTCCGCTCCCCAGAACATAGTGCTTGCCGTTAGTTGAATCGAAACGCGCCCCTGCCATCAGAAAGGTATTTACTACATCATCGATAAATACATAATCTCTTACATAGTTTCCGTCACCATAAAGCGTCAGAGATTTTCCTTCAAGGGCCCGCATGACCATCATATTCAGGATCCCCCTGTCCGGACGACCGCTTTTGGTTCCGGGACCGTATACATTGGCAAGCCGGAGGGTTACACCTCTCCCGCCTAATTGAGTGCCGTAATAGCATACATACTTCTCAGCGGCTAATTTATTGATATCATAAACGGTTATCGGGGCATCCTGAATCATTTCATCAATCGGATAGGTCTGGGTCAGTCCGGCCTCAGTTACTGTTCCGGGGAAAATAATATCGGGCCAGATGGCCTTCTTCTGACACGTTTCAACAAAACGGGCAATCGGAACGAGATTGATATCCACATCCATACAGGGGTTGTCATTGGCAAATTTGGAGCTCGTCTGGGCCGCAAAATGAAAGACCACATCGACCCCTTCAAGGATCTCTTCCCAGATCGAAGGGGTCCGAATGTCTATCTCACGATTAACAACACGTGCTTTAACAGGTGGAATAATCTCGAGCTTTTCAATATCCCTGCTGCAGCAAATCAGCGTACAGTCAATCTGACTAAGCACCCGGACCAGCGAGGACCCAATAAACCCGGCGGCCCCAGTTATCAGAATTGTCTTTTTTTTATAATATCTTGATGGTTTTGACATCAATCTTGCCTATTTTATTTCCGAAGAGAGGGTCCAATCATAGCCGATCTCCGGATCATCGTGCGGGATACGTAGTTCATCTGAGGGATCATACTCCCTGTCGGTCACGTATATGATATGCATAGGTCCGTTGATAATTCTATAACCATGCGCGACCCCGGGTGGGATCTTCACCACCTTTCGCCCCAATGTTTCTCCCATGAGGATTTCCATCAGTTTCCGATAAGATGCGGAATCTTCCCTCAAATCAAACAGTCCAAGCTTGACATCCCCGACTAAGACACACATCCAGTCTGTCTGTTTTTTGTGCAAATGCCATGCCTTGGCCACACCGCTAAAAGACATTGAATAGCTCAACTGTGCAAAGCTGTTCCGGAAAAAGCTATCGGAACCTCGAATTATCTCCGAAAAAAGGCCCCGTTCATCCGTAAACATTTTGAGTTCCTTTATTTCAACACCGTCAATCATACCCAAATCCTTTCTTCTTCCAAGAAATTTAGTTAGTGCCCGAACGAAAACTAGGATTTTTTGTTCAGATCAAGGAAGGCGAAAATTTTAGCCGCAGGAATACATTTAGTATTTCGAGGAATAAAATTTGAGCCTGACGCAGATATGGGCAAAAAAGACAGTTTTCATTCAGGCGATAGTTATCAGAGATCACACCTTTATTCAATAGTAACCTCAGGGAAAAAGGTAATGAACTTGCCCCCTTTTTCACGATACTCTTTTTCCTTTTCCAGGATTTCCCGTTTATGATTCCACGCCAAGAGAACAGTGTAAGGCGGGTTATCCAGGATAAAATGTTCATGGGATTTAACAGGAATATGTGTTCCAGGTGTATATTTCCCTATTTTTGTCGGCGTTGTGTCCGACACATAGTCAATCAAATCCACGCCAACCTTTGAGTAAATCAGAAAGGTCGTGCTCTTGGACGTTGCGCCGTAGGCGGCTATTCTCTTCCCCTCGGCCCTAATCTTGAGAAGCGTATTCTTGAAATCTGAAGATATGCTGTCTACCCTCTTCTTAAAGGAAACATAGCCCTTTAACGAATGTAGGTTAAGGCCCTTTTCCACAGCCAAGAGAGCCCCGATATTTTTTGTGACACGATTTTCACTCCCCTTGCTCAGATAGTAACGCATGGAACCCCCGTGGACTTCCTGGGGAACCATGTTCACAAGCTGAAGGCCGTGCCTCTTTGCAAGCTCTGAAACAGCCAATCCTGAAAAGTAGTACACATGTTCATCATAAATCTGATCAAAAGAAGCCTTCTTAATAATATCTGCTAAGTATGGGTCTTCAAAGAAAAATACGCCTTCAGGCTTCAGCAAAACGCTGACACCTTGAAATACCGAGTTGATATCTTCGATATGACACATCACGTTGGCCCCGCAGATGACATCTGCCTGACCGTAACGATTTTTGATCTCAGAGGCCGACGTAGCATTAAAAAAATCTTCGAGCACATGAACCCCTTTTTGTCGCGCGCTCGCTGCCACGTTTGCCGACGGCTCGATTCCGAGATGGGGAATCCCGTGTGCGGCGACGTGCTTCAGCATGATCCCATCGTTACAGCCAAGTTCAAGGACAAAAGGAGATGGCTTTTCAGACACGATATCGATGATTTCGCTGGCCATTTCCTCAAAATGATCTTCCATGGCCTTAGATATAGATGAAAAATAGGCGTAATCTTCATTAAACATCATTGCCGGATCAACACACTCCTCAAGCTGAACCATAAAGCATTCCGGGCAAAACCCGATCGAAAGATCATACAGAAATTCATCTTCTGTTAAATCCGACACAAATCTATTGGAAATCGGCATTTCACCAAAAGAGATGACGGTTTCCAGATCATTATTACATATTTTGCACAAACTCATCGGTTCCTCCAACAACAAATTCCTAACATTCTAATACACCATAATCCATACGGTCAACACAGACCCTCTCCTACAAGAGCCTAGAACCCCAAGAAAGGCCTACCTACACATGAAGCTTGCCAGTGATTGCAGATTATCATAAAATTACGAGGTCTCGGCTCACTGACTAATGGTAGAACGAGTTATCGCCGATGGCAAGAACAGGTATGTTACAAACTTGAAACAATTAAACCTCATGTCGGAACTATCACTGGGTCCAAATACATTTGACGGGCAACAAGAATTCCCAACAAACATTCACTTTTTAAACCATCGGCCTTACAAATTCTTTCTCTCATAGATACCGAGCCAAGACCTTGAACGAGGAGAATACCCAGCTGCACCGCTACCCCAATGATATTCAGTCTTCTCGCGCGAAATTATGTCAACAACCCCAACGCGCTTGTAATATTTTCGAGCATACTTACTAACCCAATCAATAAGAAAGGTTTCTGAACCTGCCCTTCTTAACCATGAAGTGGCGATATTGACAATTACCAGAAATCTGGGCCGGGCTGTCTCAATTTCACTGATCATCTGCATTTGCATTTTCAACGCATATGGATGACGTTCCATCATTGCATATGTATTTACAAGGTCAGTTGCCGCCAGGCGACGAGCATAGAAATAGATTTGCGGCTCTGATCCGATAACCGCAATCCGATCATTTTCTGACGAGTGGGTCCGTATATAGTCTCCAATCTTTATGGACTCTGGAAACGGGTTGGCCCCGCATATTGTCCGGCACGCCATAGCAGGACTCAGGTTGAAGAAAAATAACCTTTCTTTATAAACGCAATAAAATATTGTAAGTGCAAAGAAGCAAACCGATAGCCCCAATGCGATCACCGGCGATAAAGCATTTGACAGGAGTCGTTTAATAGCACTGAAGCCCACCCCAATTAAAATTGCAACGGCAGGAATCATAAGAATAAAATAATGCGACCGAAAATAAAAGCCTGGGCAGACTGAAAGAATCGAAAAGAGAAAAAAACCCAAAATGAACATCGCCTGAGGACGTATTTTTTCGTCCCAGAGTAGGGCCACAACACCAATCCCCGCAAGACACCACATCAGAATGGCTGAATCAGCCATTTCAGCCATTCTGCCTTTAAGAAGATTCAGACCGGTTTCAAGCGGCAATGAGGTTGCATATTCAAACGCATACGTAAATGTCCAGAACCAGAAGTTACGGAAATCCCCAGCCAACATATGGAAACCGCACAAGGCAGCAAAAGGGATGATTGCCCCGGCAGAAAAAGCCACGGATCTGGAGAGGAAACGAGACCAGATTATCGGCTTTTTTTTTAAAAAGGTGTACCCTATATAAAAACCCGCAAATAGAATAAATACACCACCGTGTTGTTTCATCAGAAATGCGACACCAAAAAGAAGGCCGCTCAACATATATGCATAATGCTTGTTCGAAGAAGTCGCGTTTAGAAGTAACCATAACCCTCCCAGAACAGGCAAAATCACAAAATGTTCGTTTTGTGCAAAGACCCCCTGGACGGACTGGCTCAACGATAATACGGCAAAGCTTGCCCCTGCCACCACACCGGTCATCAAGTCAAAAAGCTTTTTGCCCACGAATACTAAAAGGATAACGGTCCCCACATTAAGAAAAAGCAGCCCAGTATGGATACCCGCAGGAGTTTCACCGAAAACGGCCATGATAAAGGCATAGGCAGCATACACACCGGGCATCCTTACTTCCTGAAACGGAGCAATCCCCTGTAAAATCAATTGGCCTGCATATGCATATTCGCCTTCATCACGCTCCAAAGGAATATCCAACAGGCGAATTCGGATCACCATCACCACCAAAATAACGATTAATAATATTAGCCA
>JADHWO010000102.1 GCA_016783445.1 Candidatus Aminicenantota bacterium | reverse complement strand
GACCCGGAGAGTCGTGATTTTTACGAGATTGCCCAGCTCATCATGACCAAACACGAAAAAGCTATTTTTCGTTATCTCCCGGACAAGGAATCCAGAGAGGAGTTTATTGAGGATTTCTGGGCAAAAAGGGACCCGGATCCGCATACGGATGAGAATATATTCAAAGATGAGTTTTTCAGAAGAATAGAATACGCCAACAAGCGTTTTAAAGAGGGTTTACCCGGATGGAAAACAGACAGAGGTAGAATATACATTTATCTGGGTCCGCCGGACAAATTCGATGAGTTCTTTACCCATAATGAACGTGATTTTAAGGGAGAGAGAATTAGAGGATCTCTTCTGATATGGTATTATTATAGGTACCAGCTCGGCATAAAGTTTATAGACAGAAACGGGACTGGCCATTTTACCTTTGATCCCTCCCCATATGAAATGGGAGGGGGATTGGTCGGAAGCCTTACCGATGCGATTGACCGGGCCAAATTAGGGATTACTTCTGATAAAGAAGGTTTTACAAAGAAATTTGTGAATTTTGATGTTAAATTCGATAATAAAAAGAAGGAAATTGTTGTTTCCATTCCTGTTAAGTCTATAATGTTTAAGGAAGAAGACGGATTGCTCAAAGCTGATTTTGAGTTTGAATTCTACATCTACGAAAAGAAAGATTTAAAGAAAGTTAAGTTCAAAGAAGCCAAATCCTTTGCAGAACCGGAGGACGAGGTTCTGGAGTTAGATGATATAATCTTCACTTTTCCCTATAATTTAAATCCAGGGAAATTTTATTTTGATGTCATTATTATCATTGAAGGAGGTCTGGGCAAGATAAGAAAAATACTTGAAATAAAAGTCTAAACTTAACTCTTTCATCGCCTATGAAGGAGGTTTTAAAAAGAGTTTTTATGCTGATGAAACAATTTTTATAAATTGAAGTTTTAATTATTAAAAGAGAAAAATAAAATGAAGATAAAAAAATTTACGATTTTACTTTTTTTGTTAATTTTCACTTCGATGCTTTTTTCCGGAGAGAAAGTAAAAAAAATTAAGGAAAAAGACCTTCCTCAAAAGCACAGAGATTTCCTGAAACTGACCCGTTATATCATGCTTGCTAAGGAAAAAGAGCCTTTTATGCAGCTGACGACGGATAGAGAGCGAGATATTTTTATCGATGCTTTCTGGAAACAGAGAGATCCTACGTCTGGTACCCCAAGAAATGAATACAAAGAAGAACACATCAAGCGGTTTAATTACGTAAGTAAGTTTTTCAAACGTGGAACCCCCCGTGAGGGATGGATGACGGATATGGGAAGGTTCTATATCGTTCTTGGACCTCCGGTAAGTAAAGAAAGGTTTTACGGCACTCTTGGTGTATATCCCACTGAAGTGTGGTCTTATTATGGGGATCCAGAAAAGGGACTTCCTTCACATTTTGTGCTCGTTTTTTTCCAAAGAGGCGGGGTTGGAGAGTTCAAGTTGTACGATCCAGTTTCCGATAGTCCAACTGCCTTGATGGTTCATGCCAAGGGTTTTGCTATGGAAAATTATGAAGGCATGTTTGATAGACTTATGGAACTTGCCCCGACTTTAGCCCATGTGTCTCTATCATTAATTCCGGGTGAAATTCCCTATAATTATACACCATCACCAAGAAATGCAATTTTGATTGCTGATATAATAGAATCGCCAAAAAAGGATATCAACCCCAGTTACGCCACCCATTTTCTGAGTTATAAAGGGATCGTCAGCACAGAGTATATGACGAATTTAGTTGAAAGTGAAGTATACACAGCCTTGTTTCCAGACCCTGTTTTAGGGATAAATTTTTTGCATTTCTCTTTGGCTCCAAAAACTATTTCTATCGATTATTATGAGCCAGATGACAAGTATTTCTGCAATTTTACCCTGAACGTGAGTTTAAAGTTTATGGACGATATTATTTTTCAATACACAAGAGAGTTTCCACTTTATTTTGCTCCTGCAGATCTGGATAAGGTTAGAGCTAACGGGATATCTATCGAAGATTCCTTTCCAGTGGTTGATGGGGAGTATCAAGTGACTATTCTCCTTCAGAATTCCGTAGGTAAAGAATTTTGTATATTAGAGAAAAATATTTCTGTTCAGGGAAAAGCGGAGACACCACAAATTATTGGTCCTTTTTTGGGTTATAAATTTCAGGATTATCAGAGTAGCGTGCATCTTCCTTTTAAGGCAGTCAATAAAAAATTGGTTGTAGATCCTAAAAACACTTACTCTAATCTGGATGATATCTCATTCTTTTTTAATATTGTGAATGTCACAAGGGATTTATGGAATGAAGGAAAGGTGAAAATATTCGTAAAAACTCTGAGATCCGAGAGCCCTGTGCAAAAATCTTTTACATTGGATTTGAAAAATTATCCCTACCATACAATTCTAAGTATACCTCACTCAATTCCGGCCAAAGAGTTCTCTCCAGATTATTATGAAATAAATATGGTTTTAATTGGCCAGAACGGGGAAACGGTCGATGAGAAAAAAACGACTTTTATTGTATCTGCAGAAAAGGCGGTTCCTCATCCTATTGCAAGAGCTAAGATTTTACCCTTTTCCAACAACTTTTTGTTTTATTATATGCTCGCCCATCAGCATGGTAAGGTGAAGGATTATGAGATGGCTGAAGCGAACTATGAGAAAGCATATAACCTGAATCCTGATTATAAAAAAGGTCTGATTGAGTATGCAAATTTTATGTTCCAGATTAGGAAGTACGACAGAAGCTTAGAATTGATCGAGAATATTAAAGAGGACTTAAACCTGAAATTTGATTATTACCTGACTAAGGGAAGAGCATATATGGGAATGGGACAGTATCCGGAAGCTATAAATAGCCTAGTGGAAGGGAACAAAATCTATAACAGCGATACCGGGCTTTTAAACTCTCTTGGTTTGTGCTATTACAGGGTTGGAGAGAAAGAGAAGGCTTTGGGAGTTTTTAAATCTTCTTTAAGTCTGAATTCCGAGCAGGAAGAAGTAAAAAGGCTTATTGAAGAAATTGAAAAAGGCCTCGGTTAGACCAAGTATAGACCTTATATAAAGACTTCCACTAAAAAGTTTGCTAACTTCCTGTGGATTAAAGAATAAGTACAAAAAGTCTTTTATTTCACTTCAAAATTTATACTCTTGCTGACCGATTTTCCTGAAATCTTATCCGTGATTGTCATAGAGAGTGTATATTTCCCGGGTTCTATGTTTCGTTTCTCTTTTGTCTCGGTTGTTCCTGATTTTACCAGAACTGTTTTTTCCAACGGTAGGGGCTGGTTAATAAGAGGTGAATCATAAATACCCGGAGCAAAGAGGATAACTTTTTCTTCACCTTTTAGAACTTCATAATTTACTTCGAGATTAAATTTACTATTCTCGCTGGGCTGGGCACCAAAGATATAAATCAGAAGTTCAAGATACTCACCGGAAGAATATACTTTCTCAAAATTAGGTTCGATCTTAAGAATAGAATATGTAAAAAAGCCTTTATGTGCCAGAGGTTCTCTCTCTGGAGTATCCAAATTTTCTATTTTCTTGACAAAAAAGATGGGTGTTGTCTCGAGGCTTTCTGTGACAGAAGCTGCTGTAGGAAGAGAAAATTCATAGTACTGAGTTCCGAATTTTTTTAAATCTGGAGTTGCGAGGCACATGGATACTAGGTAATTTCCCGGGAGAAGCGGAACCCCAATTGAATATATCTCTTCTTTATCCGGTTTATAGGAGATGCTATCTTCCTGTAAATTAACAAGCACACGGGCTTCTCGAACAAGGCTCCCAGGCTCGTTGTCTTCAAGTTTTGTAAACTGGAGATAAATGGGGAATATTGCTTGCAGTTTGGCATCTTCGGTTTCAAATGCAGTTAGTGTCTCTTCTTGTTTCTTTTCCGGGCTTTTTGAAGCTGGAGAGGTAGATTTGAAACCGATGTCTGCATTTTTTGCTTTAAAGATAATGGTTGTATGGAGGTAATCTCCTGCAGGGAAACAAAAATGTTCCAAAACAGAAAATGGAATGTCCGGTCGAGCTTGCCGGGTTGCCATTCCTTCTTCAAAAACAGTTTTGATTTCCTGGGGAATAATAACAATTTTTGACTTCTGAGCTTTTTCCTCTTGTTTTTTTTCCGGAGTTGCGGGATTAGGTGACAAGAGCAGACTAAATGTAAATCCCATAAGTAGCACTGGAATTATGAGTTTTCTAATTTTCATGTTTCCTCCTATCTTGCAGCTTGTTTGTTGAATGAATTAACCTTATAAATTTAGATTTTATATTTTTAGGAAGAAGTATCATTTCCTCCATAGTGATATATTAATATAGCAAAATAGCAACTTTTTTTCTACTGATATATTCATGTTTTGTAATAGGTTGGTTTTTCTGTTTGCCCTTGATTCAATCGTAGGGGCTTGATTCATCAAACCCGTTTGTATAATGAGATAAAATAAAATGTCATAACGAGTCCAGAGTGACGCGGCAATCCCACAATTTATTGGATTTTTTTAAAAAATAATTGAATTCCTCTTTAGCGCTTTTGATATTTTATCACTGCTCTCTGGTGTTCTTTAAAAGTACGGCTGAAGATGTGGCTGCCGTCATTCTTGGAAACAAAATAGATGTATTTTTCCTTTGTGGGGTAGAGTGCGGCCTCGAGGGAGTTACGCCCCGGATTGCAGATGGGGCCGGGCGGGAGACCCCGGATACGGTAAGTATTGTAGGGAGACTTAAATTTTAAGTCTTTTTTTAAGAGGCGGCCCTTAAAATTTCCCAACTCTTTTAGAGCATAGATTATGGTGGGGTCGCAATCGAGTTTCATTCCTATCCTCAAGCGATTGTGGAATACGGTTGAAACAAGCTTTTTTTCTTCTGTGATGGATGTTTCTTTTTCTATCAATGAGGCAAGAATCACGACTTCCCGTATAGTCATATTTATTTCATCGGCTCTTTTTTTCCATTCGTCTGTGAAAACTGACTTGAACTGGGAAACAATAGTGGAGGCAATTTTTGTTGAGGAAATTCCCTTTGGAAAATGATAGGTTTCTGGAAAAAGGTATCCTTCTAAATTTGAAGCCCCAAGATCCATACTGGAGATTATTTTTGTCCGGGAGGACACTTCCAGGAAATCCTCTTTATCGACAAAATGTAAGGATTCAAGATGGCTAGCAATCTCTTTTCTAGTCAAACCCTCAGGTATAGTTAAGGAATAAAGATGGACTTTTCCTTCTGTAAGAAGATTCAGGATATTTTTTGTGGAGAGTGGAAGATGGAAAACATACTCTCCTGCTTTTAGGCTTTTGGAAAAGAAGAAAAATTTATACCCGAAAAGAAAAGGCCATCTTTTTTTTATAATACCTTTTTCCTTGAGGTTTTGGGCAATGTTTTGAACACTTTTTCCCGGCTCTACAAAAAAAAATATTTCTTGTGGGGATGTTCTGTGAGGAAGATAAAATTCAAAAGAGAACCAGGCTGAAAGAAGAAGAGGGGCTACTGCTCCTACAAAAAGTGCGATTTTAAAAATCTTGCGTAGCATTGTGTTTTTCTCTCTTGCTTTCGAGATAACTTGAAAGGATAATAGTGGCTGAGATTTGGTGTTTAAGTATCTTTTTCTTCTTGTTTTTGTTCTTGATTTTATGTTGACAGAGAATTTTTAGCGCTTGTTTGGTTGTCAGCCGCTCGTCCCAAAAGGTTATGGGAAGATGGAGTGTATTTTCAAGCCAGAGGGCAAATTTTTTAGTTTTTTCTACCCTGGTCCCCGGACTTCCATCCATTCTTAATGGTAATCCTATAACAATCTCACCAACATTGTATTTTGAAACCAGCTTTTTAAAGTATTTTTTGTCTTCTTCCTTACTTCTTACACGATAACTATCCAAGGCTTGAGCAGTAAAAAAGAGTGCATCGCTCACTGCAATGCCGATATTTCTATCGCCAAAATCTACTCCCAGAATCCTCATGGATTAAAATTTTCCTCACTTCTTTTTCTCTTTTTGTGCCTTTCAAAACCTAACTCGATAAGCCGCTCAAGCAGCTGTGGATAAGGAAGTCCGCTGACTTCCCAGAGTTTTGGGTACATACTGATCTGTGTAAAACCAGGAATAGTATTGATTTCACTCACAAAAATTTTTTCGGTTTTCTTTTCCATTAGGAAATCTATTCGCGCCATCCCCGAGCAGCATAGAGCTTTATAAGCCTCTATGGAAAGATGCTGAATTTTTTTGACCTGTGAAGAAGAAAGTTCTGCAGGGATTCCAAAACGAGCCTTTCCATCGATGTATTTATCTCTGTAGTCGTAAAATTCTCTATAAGGGAAAATTTCCCCAGGAAGTGAAGCCTGGGGATTTTCATTTCCTAAAACGCAACATTCCAGTTCTCGCCCGTTAATTCCTTCTTCAATTATGATTTTTTGGTCATACAGGAAGGCTTTATCCAGAGCTGGAGCAGTTTTATTATCCTCTTTGACTTTAGTGATGCCTACACTTGAGCCTAAACAGGCAGGTTTTACAAAAAGAGGGAAGGGTAGTTCTCCTCTAATTTTTGTAAGAACAGCTTTTCTCTGTTTTACCCATTCCTGCTCCAGGATAATTAGGTATTTGACTACAGGAAGGTTTTTTGCCTTAAGGATTGATTTAGATATGGCTTTGTCCATGCCGATAGCAGAATCCAAAACAGAAGCTCCTACAAAAGGGACCCCTGCCATTTCAAGAAGTCCCTGTATAGTTCCGTCCTCACCGTAGGGACCATGAAGCACAGGGAAATAGATGTCGGCATTTATGGCTTGTGGTGAATCATTCTTGCTCCATGGGAGAAAAGAGGAAAATTGCCCATTAGACAAGTCGGCTGGAGCAATAAGAGGGGATTCAACAACTCTCCAGTCGCCATTTTTGTTGATATAAATAGAAGTAATTTCGAATTTTTTCTTATTTAGGTTTTTATAGATTGAAGCTGCAGAAAGGAGAGAAATTTCATGTTCAGCAGAGCGTCCGCCAAAAAGAAGTGCGATATTTATCTTTTTTGGATTCAATTTCTCTTCAGGAAGAATATTTTATAGGAATGAATCTTCCTTGTCCAATGAAGAATAGGAGGGGAGTACGCTGGTTTTAAATTGTTATCAGTTAAAGATTGGGCTTTATATATAAGCCTTAAAGAGAGTCCCTGAGACTTTTGCTCGGGTTGAATTTTATTCTCTTTTTTTTGGGGATGGTGATAGGGATTCCAGTTTTTGGATTCCTTCCTTTCCGTGCTTTTCTTTTTTTAACTTCAAAACTGCCAAATCCGGAAAAAGTCACTCTTTTTCCTTTTATTAAAGAAGTTTTTATTCCGGTTATCAAGGAGTTAAAAGCCTTTTCTGCTTGAAGAGCAGGAATGCCTGCATCCTTAGCCATTTTAGACGTAATTTCTTTTTTATTCACAGCCAACCTCCTTAGCTATTTCTTCAATTCAAAGAGATTTTTTTATATTATGAAGAAGAAGGATTGATGTCAAGGAAAAGAATAAAATCTTATAAAAAAAGTTGTTCTGTCTTCGAGATTTGGCTTCAAAAACTTCAATAATTGTAATTTTATAATTACTTTTTCCCGGTAGCTCAGCTCTTTATTTAAATACATAAAAATATCCTAATTTTTGAAGTTTTAAAGACCTAACTTTATACTTATGTCAAATGTTGAGACGCGACCCCTTAATTCACTTAATTCATATTGACAGATTGAAAGCATCTAAATATAATAAATACAAATTTCTGGAAGAAGAAACCGGTCAAAAGGAGCGATAATGAAAAAATTCATGCCAAGAATACACGGGAAAATCTTTATTTCTTCGGTTATTATTTTTCTCCTCTTTTTCTTAGGAATGGGATTTGGACTTAATCCTGCAGAAAAAGGGGAAAATCAGAGCCAGAAAACAAAAAAAGCAAAATTGTATAAGGACGTCTATCCTCTGATCTCTGAGTCTGACCTTTACTGTTCTTTTTTTGTTATAGAAGAAAAGGAGCTCGAAACAAAGATTATTAGTGACGCAAAAATGGAGGAAAGAAATCTCCTGAGAGAGCATGATATTTTCAATATCAATAAAGGAAGAATTGATGGCCTTGAACCAGGTCAAATGTTTTTAATACTTGAGATTGGACAAAAAATTAGAAATCCTATTACTGGGGAAAAATTTGGATATCTTGCCTTAAGAAGAGGAAGAGCACAGGTTATCGAAGTAGGTGAGAATCGGGCATCCGCTAGATTAGAAAAACCATGCGGGCAAGTTACGGTTGGATATTACTTGGTGCCTTTTGAAGAAAAAGGAGGTCTTCTGGGTGTCAATCTCGGCTATGATGTTACTCCTTCAGAGGAAGAAGGTGTTGGGGGGATGATTATTTATATGCTGAGAGATTATAGACAGATTAGTAGCGGACACTGGGCTGTCATTGATCTTGGAGAGGAAGATGGCATTCAATTCGGGCAACAAATGATTATTTGTAGGGACAAGGAAAACTCCCTAGAAGTTATAGGTAATTTAATTGTAATTGATACTCAGAGAAGAACATCCACAGTAAAGATACTCTCCACAAAGGAACCTCTGAGAATTGGCGATATAGTTCAAGTACATTATTAGTAATTCATCACCTTAACATTTTGATCTTTTTGTATCTTTTTTTTCAATTTAAAGGATAAAAAACTCAGTCTGTAAATCCTATTTGAGAGAAGCAGTCGCTTTTCTCTTTTTTCTTTAATTCTTAAGCCATAAAGCAGTTGTTTTATTGACAGAATTTTTTCTTTTTGATAGTTTAAGTTTTTAGCTTCGCTTTGTTTACTGAGATTGAAGCGGGCGTAGTTCAGTGGTAGAACGTCTGCTTGCCAAGCAGAAGGTCGTGGGTTCAAATCCCATCGTCCGCTCCAGACTTACCCCTTATTTTTCAATAGGTT
>JADHWO010000101.1 GCA_016783445.1 Candidatus Aminicenantota bacterium | reverse complement strand
TGCCTTCTTACTCCGTCATGATTTTCAACTATTGATGGCTGTAAAACCAATGTCCCATGTGCCGATGCTTTTCTCGGCGGAATAAAAGGAAGTAATTAGGACATTAATTATACCGTTGTCAATAATTGGGAGATGAACCATATTTATTTAACCAGTGCATTCATAAAAACTGCCGACGCTATTCGTGAATACTCGATTTTTATCAGGGTATTCATAAAAACTGCCGTTTATAAATAATACAGAATAATCAATTTGTATTATAGCATCCTTTTGGAGGCAGTCGTTTAAAAAAACTTGAGCTGGCTTTGAGCTTCTTCCTTAAAAGTTTCATTTTCAAAGAGGAATATTTTTCCAAAGATTCCGTCATGTCCGGGTACTATTTTTACATCTCCTTTTCTCATCCGCTCCAAACTTAGACCAATTCTTTCTGGAGTGAGCCGCATCAATTCTGTTAATGCCACTTCTGTCAGGATCTTATGTTCGTTTTCGAATTCGTGGATAAAGCGAAAATAGATGTCCCGGACACTTTTACACTCGGCCGTTTTGTTTATAGCCTGAGCAATAATCTCGTTTAAAGGGATAAGATTTTTGTATGGGATTTTAAGAGGAGGGAAGTTTCCCTGCTCACGGTCAGAGAGTTCTTCTACCCTGTGCAGTACTCCAATGGTGAGTTTTTTCCCGCATTCAGGGCAGATATTATTATGCTGTGCGCTTTCCCTGGGGGAGAATAGGATGCCGCATTTGCGGTGCCCATCGTAGTGATATTTTCCTTCTTCTGGAAAAAATTCAATTGTATGGAGAAACTTATCGGGATTTTTACTTTTAATAGCTTCAATAAGACCGTCATAACTGAATTCTGTATCAAAAACATTGGCTTCTCTTCCAATCTTGGAGGGAGAGTGTGCATCAGAATTTGAGACTAAGGTGTACTTGTCGAGACAGGAGAGACTCCAGTTCATGGGCGGATCGGAGGAAAGGCCCGTTTCCAGTGCAAAAATAAAAGGAGTCATCTCTTCAAAACACTCCTCTATGGAATCAAAACCAGAGTTAGCTCCAAAAAGAGAAAACCATGGCGTCCAGATGTGGGAAGGGATGACCACGCAGTTCGGACAAAGATCAGCGATTATTTTGACAAAAACTTTAGCATCCATTCCAAGAATAGGACGGCCGTCAGAGCGAAGGTTGCCCAGCCCGGAAAGCTTCTGGTTGATTTTATCCACAGACTCAAAATCTGGAGCGAGAAGGAGAATGTGAATTTTTCTTACCTTTCCTTTTTTAGAATAAATAAAGCTGATCTCTGCTGAGAGGATAAAGGAGATATCCTCAGGGGAGGGAGGAAGAGATTTCAGGTATTCGTTATCCGAAGGGATAATATTTTTCAGTCTGAAGAAGCCGTTTCCTGTGGATTCGAGTTTCTGTTTGAGTAGAAAGAGCCATTCTGGATGGGTGAAGTCGCTAGTTGCAAGGAGCTGTATTCCCTTTATTTTGGCCCAGTAGGCCAGGGTGTCGAGGACCATTTCCCGGGAAGTGGCTCTGGAAAACTTGGAATGTATATGGAGGTCAGCTACATACTTCATTGTAGTTAGATTAAAGTTTAAGAAATAAAGAAAAACAATTCAAGTAAAAAGGGGTCGCATTTTTGGTCATGCCTTATCACACGTTAGGGCCAAGCCCAACCATCGGGAAAAAACCGTTCTCTCTCTTTAATTGTTTAAATTTCTAAAAGATAAAGCCAAACAAATCACAAACACAAACAAAAGCCAAATCCTGAAGGAAATGTCAAATGTTGAGACGCGACCCCTTTTTCCCTTTTTCCTGGGATTCCAATTTTTTGGATAGAAATCCAATTTTTTGGACTATGGGAAGAATTGATATCTCAAAGTACGTAACTAAGTTGTTGATATAGCTATAAATAACAAAAAATTGAATTTGGTATGGATATTGCATATAAAAAGATAAATAGAATTGTGTAGAATTTTATATAATTCTATAAATTATACTTACAGGAGGTGAAATAGGACAGGTTAAAAAAAATTAAGGGAATGGTTGGAGTGAAAGTTTTCACTCCAGGGTATTGGAAAAGAACTTTTCCCCCTGAAAAAAGGGGGTAAAAAGGAGATTAAGATTGCGTAAAACATTAAGTATTTTATTTGTGCTACTGCTCGCCACCTCATTAATGGCTCAGATGAGAACCGGAAACGTCTACGGAAAAATCACTGACGAAGACGGCAATTCTCTTCCTGGTGTTACAGTAACCTTAACAGGTCAGAACACAGCTCCTTTAACCTCTGTAACCTCTGCGGAAGGAATTTACAGATTCCTTTCTCTCCCGCCTGCAAGAGACTATGTTGTCAGAGCGGAGCTGGGAGGTTTTAACACAGAGATCAGAGAAGGAGTTATTGTTGTTGTTGGTGGTAACATTGAGTTAAACATCAGCATGGCAATGGGAGCGATTGAGGAAGAAGTTACTGTTACGGCCATTTCACCTGTTGTGGATTCAAAAAAGACCTCGGTTGGAATCAATGTTACCCAGGAGATCCTGCAGTCACTTCCGACAGCAAGGGACCCGTGGGTTATCCTTCAGATGGCCCCTTCGATTATCCTTGACAGAGAGAATGTCGGAGGAGTGGAATCCGGACAGCAGTCAAGCTATGTAGCAAGAGGTTCAACAAACACTCAACAAGGTGTCTGGGCAATGGACGGACTCGTTATCACTGACCCTGCAGCAATCGGTGCGTCACCCAGTTATTATGACTTTGACGCTTTTGAAGAGATGCAGGTCGTTATCGGTGGTGCGGATGTTACCGTTCAGACAGGCGGTGTTGCCATCAACATGATCACCCATAGAGGTGGAAACAGGGTTACACTTGGTGGAAGATTCTACATGGTCGACTCCAAATTCCAGGCAACGAATGCGGATTTTGTAGAAGCTGTTCAAACAGATCCAAACCACGAACTCTATGAACCGACCTTCCTGGGACTCAACTTGATTAATAACAACAAGGATTACGGATTCAACCTTGGAGGTCCTATTGTTCAGGACAAGGCCTGGTTATGGGGATCCTTTGGTGCGCAGGATATTAAGACCACAACAGTGTACCAGAGGTCTGATGACACACTTCTTGTGAACTATGCAGCCAAACTCAACGTTCAGATTATTCCTGAGAACAGGTTTGAAGCCTTCATGCATGTTGGTGGAAAGAATAAATGGGGAAGGTCCTCAAGTTCCGCATTACCTGGTGGATACTATCAGGGCGGAAGATATCATTTTGGCAGCCCCATTTTTAAATTCCAGGATGAGCATATGTTCGGAGATAATCTTTTTGTCTCTCTGAAATATGGATTTTCCGATGCAGGCTTCAATTTGACTCCTATGGATGACCGGGATTTTGAGCACACTCCATTTTGGGACAGAACCAATAGAATATGGGAAGGTCCAACTGGAGAGGTTGGAGAGTGGCGCTATTACGTGGAGAGGCCAGTCAATCAGTACAACTTCCTCCTTCAGTATTTTAATGACAATCTGCTTGGAGCCAGTCACGATATTAAAGTAGGAGTCGAGTACGCAGACAGAAATCAGTATAGTGAATCTGTGTATGCAGGAAATATGTCGGTCCACTGGAGGTACAATACCGCGACAATGGATCATGTGGGGCCCGCTGACGGCGTTCGAGACATACCGGCAAACGATGATTTTTATCGGTTCATGTTCTGGAGAGGAGGTTACACTGATATGGGAATCGGCGCTCTTGCTGCCTATTTCAGTGATACGATCACTTTTGGCAGATTTAATCTGATTCTTGGTGCCAGGTATGACATTCAGAAACCAAGAGTTAATCCTGTCACGAGACTCGCTGTAACCGACAATCCAGCCTGGGACATTGTTGATCCGGCAGCAAAGACTGCACTGGATGCAATGCTTCCTGGTGCTGTTATTCCCGAAGTTACTGCAACAGATATTGATGGAGCTAATTATTCCTGGAGAGTTTTCTCTCCAAGAGTAGGATTAACATGGGATGCCTCAGGCGACGGGAAAACAATTGTTAAACTGTCCTTTGCCTCATACGGCGATTTTATGGGAACTGGTGAAGCCAGTCGATGGATGCCTGGTGGAGCAAGCGGATGGCTGGATTTCTGGTGGTGGGATGACGTAGGCGGTAGAGCCGCAGACGGAGTTGTTCAGCTCGATGAGCTTTACTGGAACTCAGTATCTGATGGTACCTATACACCGGTTCGGCTTTTCCCTGCGAACACCTATGTTCAACCAAGCACAGCTCAGTTGACGGACGCATTTGGCTCTTTTTATGGAGGCTATGACTTTACTGCTCCCGGAACATTAACAGATCCCTATCAGACTATTGATGCGAATGCCGGTTCCAGAAGAACCCTGGAGGCTATGCTAACTCTGGAGAGAGAGATCATGACTGACTTTGCAGTTGCCGTAAGTGCCACATACAGAAAATATGACATGAACAGAAGGTCTAATAAGTATTATGTTGACAGTGCTACTGGTACTGAATATGGCTACATAACTCAGGATTGGTACGAAGATCACACTCTTCCTGTCTCCGACATCGCAAGTGACGTAGCTGCTTATGATCCTGACTTCCAGTGGAATGGCGATCTAGGAGAAGCCCCTGACCACACATATCAAGGCTTAAAAAACACTTACACTGATGGAAGCTTTACATTTAATCCTGCTTACGGGTCGAACTACAGTACTGTGCAGAGATATCCTGATAATGATCTCTACAACATTTATTATGGTGTTGATCTCATCTTTACAAAGAGGCTGTCCAACAAGTGGATGTTGAATGCGAATTTTACCTGGCAGCATCAGGAAGTCCATTACGGCACCAAGGGTTATTGGAGCAACAGCAATCTCTGGGCTCTTGATGGAAAAAGTTATGCGGTTTATATGGGCGGAGCAAGCGGAAAGATCAACCAGTACGTCTACTCCAGGTGGCTTGCGAAGGCTTCCGGACTTTATCAGCTTCCCTATGACTTTAACGTTTCTTTCACATTTATGGCTAGAGAAGGCTGGATCATCAGAGAGAGATTATACTTTTACGATTACAACACAGTAAACACAAGAGACAGAGGAGAATGGCTTTACCTGCAACCTTTTGGTGAGGATCGGCTGAATACATTCTGGAGATTTGATCTTCGCCTTGAGAAGATGGTAAAATGCGGTGACACGGGCAGAATTTATATAATGGCAGACCTCTTTAACGTCTTTAACAGCAAACTCGTGAACAGACAGTACCAGAAAGATTGGGGTGAGTACTATTACTATGGCGCTGGTGATGCAAGAAACTACTTTGTTGGCTACGACGAAGCCTATACCCTTAATGAAGTCCTGAACCCGAGAGTATTGAGACTTGGAGTGAGATTCCAGTTCTAAGCGGTTTACTACTGTAGAAACTCAAAGCCCCTTCCGCTTTGGCGGGAGGGGCTTTTTTTTTTGGCTTTGAAATGATAGAATTGATGTGCCGGCTATTGCCGGGAATTATAGAGAAAGAGGTAAGAACTCTTTGCCCAGAGAATAGAAGCTTGGATTTCTCGACGGTCTCTGTTTTTCACGTTAACATGGTGAGAAAACGTTTTGGAGGTTTGGGATGAAAAAGACATTATTTTTTTTAGCCTTTGTTCTTTTAACCGGGAGCCTTGTTTTTTCTCAAGTCTGGAAAGGAAAAGGAAGAGTAAATGGTTATGTTTTTGATGAGAATAACAATCCTTTAGAGGGAGTTAAGGTTAAGCTTATCCACGCACAACACCAGGCAGGCTTTGAAGTTTTTACAGATGCGGAAGGGAAGTGGACAGCATCATGGATGAGAAGCGGAGCCTGGGATGTTGACTTTGAGTTGCTTGAATACATGCCATATAAGATAAAAATTCAGGTTAGTGAATTTCAAAGAAATCCTGAAGTAAATGTTAATTTGAAAAAGGCTGAAGGATTACTCTTAACTGATGAGCTAAAAGAAAGCCTCAACCAGGGAAACAGTCTTTTTGATGAAGGTAAATTCCAAGAGGCTATTGTTGTATATGAAAAAATTATTGAAGAACATCCTGATGCCTACCTAATTTATAAGAATATTGGAAATTCCTATTTTAAGATGGAGAAATATGAAAAAGCTGAAGAATATTACAGTAAGGTTTTAGAGAAAAAATCTGACAGCAATGACATCATACTGTTGATTGGGAACTGCTATGCCAACCGGAATGAAAATGAGAAAGCTCTTGAATGGTACAAAAAAATAGAGTTTGAAAAAATCGATAATCCGACGGTTTTATATAATATCGGGACAAACTTTACCAACTTGTCTAAATATCAAGAGGCTTTGAAGTATTACAAAAAAGCAGTGGAGCTCAAGGAGGATTTTCTTGATGCTATTTACCAGCTTGGCCTTACTTATTTGACACTGCAAAACTATGAAGATTCTATAAGTGTCTTTGAAAATTATTTAAAGTATGATTCGGATTCTGGCAGAGCAATCCAGGTGAATAGCTTTATCGAATTTCTTAAAAAGCAAATCAAGTAAAGAAAAGTTGAAATGCAGAAAAACCGAAAATTTCTTTTTCTTCTTTTTTTCTGTATTTTTCTTTGTATTTTGTTAACGATTTCTCCTCTGTTCTCTAAAGAAAATAAAGATAAAGCCGCATATAATGTTCTCCTTATTACCATAGACACCTTAAGAGCTGACAGGTTAAGCTGTTACAGCCACAAATACCTTAAAACACCAAATATCGACAGCCTAGCCGAGAAAGGGATTTTATTTACAAAAACTTTTGCCCACACTTCCACTACTTTGCCTTCGCATACAAACATCCTTTTAGGAACACTTCCCATCTATCATGGTGTTCACGATAACTCTACTTTTATTGTAAAAGAAAAGTTTTTAACCTTAGCTGAGCATTTAAGGAACAGTGGGTATTCCACCGGAGCTTTTGTTGGTGCTTATCCCCTTGATTCAAGGTTTGGACTCACCCAGGGATTTAATATTTACGATGATGAATATGGAAATCAGCATTCTCAAAAACTTACGTACGTAGAAAGAGACGCTGGAAAGGTTGTGGACAATGCTCTAAGCTGGCTAAAGAGCCAGAAAGAGCCATGGTTTCTCTGGATTCATTGTTTTGACCCGCACTATCCCTATGAGCCTCCAGAACCTTTTAAGACGCAATATAGTGGAAATCCTTATAACGGAGAAGTTGCTTATGTTGATTTTGTCATGGGGAAGCTTTTTGGTTATATGAGAGAAAATGATTTTTTCGATAAGACTTTGATTATCTTTTCCGGGGACCATGGTGAGTCATTAGGACAGCATGGAGAACAAACTCATGGCTATCTTGCATATAACAGTTCAATCTGGGTTCCAATGATTATATCTATTCCCGGTATAAAACCCGGGAGAGTTCATCAGCAGGTTGGTCACATTGATATTTTTCCTACAGTTTGTGATGTTCTGGCTATAGAAAAACCTTCTTTTCTCCAGGGGGTTTCACTTCTTCCTGCCATAAGAGGAAAAAAACTGCCGAGAAGACCTATCTATTTTGAATCGATGTATCCATACTACAGCAGAGGATGGGCTCCTTTAAAAGGTTATATATACGGCCGTGACAAGTTTATAGATACACCTATTCCGGAACTTTATGATTTAGAAAAGGATTTTGACGAACTTAAGAATCTGGCTGAGACGAACAAATTAGAGAAATACAAGAAGAAGCTTGCTCAAATTGTTAAAAATTTATCCATTCCTGAGGAAGATGAAGAAAAAATGTCAAAAATTGACAGAGAATCTGTAGCAAAATTAAGAAGCCTGGGCTATATTTCAAGCCCTCAAATTTTAAAAGAGAAAAGTTTTGGGCTCCAGGATGATATAAAAATTCTTCTTCCCTTTCACTATAAAGTCATGGAGGCAATGGATCTTTATAAAAAGGGCAATGTCAATAAGGGATTTGAGCTTCTAAAGGAAGTCATTATGGAGAGGAAAGATATTGATATAGCCTATTCCAATCTTGCCACTCTATACAAAGAACAAGGGAAATTGAAAGAGGCTCTTGAAGTTCTAGAGCTTGGGCTGGAACATCTTCCTTCAAGTTACGAAGTTTTTTTAACATATATCAATTATCTTATAAACGCAGGCCAGTATGATAAAGTAATTGAAGCTCTTAATACAAAGAGTTTTCGTCAAATGGAATATGATCCTGAGATATGGAATTATTTAGGAGTTGCTTATATGAGCAAAGGGGATTTTGAGAAGGCTTTGGAAGCCTATAAAATGGCTCTCTCCTTAGATAATGAATACTCAGTTGTTTTTAATAATCTAGGCACTGTTTATCTTTTTCTTTTTCTTAAAACAAAAAATTCACAAAGTTACAGAGAATCCATCCAAAATTTTAAAAAGGCTATTGAACTCGCCCCTGATTATGCCACGGCTTATAATGGATTGGGTGGTGCTTACCTTCAGGTTGGCAATTTAGATGGGGCGATTTACTGCTTGGAGAAGGCAGTGGAGTTACAGCCTGATTTTAGCAATGCTATTTTTAATTTAGGCTTGGCCTATTTGGGGAAGGGCCTTAAAGAGAGAGCACTTGATGTGTTCAAAAGATATAAAGAAAATTACTACAGTTTCCTTTCTCTCTCTGAGAGAAACAAACTGGAGGTCTTGATTCAAAAATGCAAAGAAAAATTATAAATTATCTGATGGGGGCTTTTTTCTCCTTTCTTATCCTGGGGGGACTTAGCTGCGGCGGGCCGGGAAAAATAGCCCTTGACCCGGAGAGTCGTGATTTTTACGAGATTGCCCAGCTCATCATGACCAAACACGAAAAAGCTATTTTTCGTTATCTCCCGGACAAGGAATCCAGAGAGGAGTTTATTGAGGATTTCTGGGCAAAAAGGGACCCGGATC
>JADHWO010000100.1 GCA_016783445.1 Candidatus Aminicenantota bacterium | reverse complement strand
TCCTCGATTATGCGAAGAAACTAACTCGCGACACCGATGGAGACGGAAAAGTTGACCAGTGGGGTTTCGGTACCGTCGGCGCCAAGAGCCCAGGGTTCTCAATGAGATTTGGCCCGTTTCTCTGGAGCTTCGGCGGCGACTATCTGACCCCAGATATGAAACACTCCGCCCTGGATTCGCCGGAAGCCAAAGAGGCCTTCAGGTTCTTTGTTGAACTGTACACCAAGCACAAGGTCGTTCCGCCGGGGTTGACGGCCATGGGTGCCCAGGATGTTCGGACCCAATTGGCCCAGAAAAAGGTGGCCATGATCATGGGCTCTGGCTGGACACCGCCCATCGTCAACAAAATCAATCCGGATCTAAAGGCCTTTGAAGTTCTAAAATGCGCACCGGCACCCACAAAGAGAAAACAAGCAACGGCCATCTGGCTGAGTTCATGGGTCATGAGCCCCAACACCAAGCATCCCAATGAAGCCTGGGAACTTTTGAAATTTATTACCAGCAAAGAAATTGAGCTGAAGTGGTTTGTGGACAATCGCGTCACATCCTCTCGTAAAGATGTGAGCGGTGTGGCTCCTGAGATCTTAAATGACAAATTTGCAAGTGTGATGGCCTCGCAACTCCCCTACGGCAAAGTGGAACCTCAGATCAAACAATGGCCCGAAATTATTGACACTTTTACCACTTCCCTGCAAGAAGCCATCGTAGGGATGAAAACACCCGACAAAGCTTTGGCCGAAGCACACGAAAGAATTAACGCCATTCTGGCCAGATAAGACGGCCGTAGTATCGTAGTAAAAGCAAATGCTACTTACCAGAAAGGGAACGCTTAGCTGTTCCCTTTCCAGAAGTAGTTACACTATCGGACTTCAACATGCGAATAAAAGATCGCCACATGTGGATATTTTTCGTGCTTCCGGGTGTTTTGCTGCTCATTTTGGTCCTGGGTTTCCCCGTCATCACCAGTGTCTTATACAGTGTCAAACCCGAACAAGCCGGTGATGCCTCCTATACCTTTTCCCATTACTCGAACCTGCTAAAAGATCCGTTTTTCAAGACGACATTCTGGAACACTGGGATTTTCGTATTCCTTAGTGTCGGCACCCACATGATACTCGGCCTGGCTGTTGCTATGGTATTGAACAGCGCCCTGCCAGCGAAACCCCTTTTTCGTCTCATCGCGTTACTTCCCTGGGTTATACCCGACGTGGTGGCCGGGATCATCTGGAAATGGATGCTTGATCCCATCTACGGGGCCCTCAATGATGTGCTTTTAAAGGTGGGGCTGATCAACGCTCCGATAGAATGGCTCTCAAACCCGAAACTGGCTTTGCTTAGTGTCATTCTTGTCAATCTCTGGCGGGGTTTTCCCTTCGTAATGCTGATACTATTGGCAGGTCTTCAGGCCATACCGAAAGATCTTTATGAGGCGGCTGCCATTGACGGTGCTTCTAAGTTGAAGACCTTTTTTCATATCACCATCCCAGGGCTAAGGAAAATGATAGTTGTAGCTCTGGCACTGGATATCGTTTGGGAGGTCCGACGCTTCGGGCTTATCCAGGCCATGACTCAGGGGGGACCTGGTGTCCTGACAGAGGTTTTGTCCACTTATACGTACAAACAATATTTTCAGTTTTTCCGATTTGAATATGCCTCTGCAATCTCTGTGGTGCTGACCGTCACCCTCTTGTTGGTTAGCCTTCCTTATATCTGGATGATCAGCCAGGAAGAGTAGTATTAATGAAACCCTCAACACTTATAGCAAAAAAAGGTCTTTACCAAACCGTGATTTGGGTTTTCTTGATCACGGTCTGCGTTTACTGCTTGTTTCCATTCGTATGGATGCTTTCTACATCGCTCAAAACTGAGGCTGAGGCTTTTCGAATTCCTCCTACCTGGATACCATTACAAGCAACCATTGACAGCTATATTGGAATCTGGGTAAGAAAGAATTTTGGGATCTATTTCTTCAATAGTACTGTCATTTCCTTGGCGACAGCTGTTCTGTCCACCTTTTTTGGCGCCCTGGCCGGTTATGGATTTTCCAGGTTTTTATTTAAAGGACGACGGTTCCTAATTGGTTTCTTCTTAGCAACGCAAATGTTGCCTGGAGTTCTTCTGGTAGGCCCTTACTTCAAGATTTTAAGCAGGGTCGGACTCTATGATACTCGTTCTGGTTTGATTATTGCGTTTCTGACCATTTGCCTTCCTTTTTCAACTTGGATGATGAAGGGTTTCATCGACAAGGTGCCAGACGAACTTGATCAGTCTGCAATGGTGGATGGATGCTCTAGGATGGGCATTTTCTTTAAGATTATTTTACCTATAGTGGCGCCTGGGATGGTTGCTACTATACTTTTCGCTTTTCTTCTTGCATGGGGAGACCTTCTCTGGGCACTGTGTCTTACCAGTAGTGAACCCATGATTACCGTGACCTTGGGTATTGCCAGAACTGTGGGCGAGTTCAGGATTATTTGGCCCATGTTAATGGCTGGTTCACTCGTTGGGGGAATGCCTGCAATAATCCTTTATGTCTTTTTACAGCGACTACTGGTTCAAGGCTTAACAGCAGGCGCTGTCAAGGGATAATGATTTGGAAGAAAGGGGTATACAATGACTCTCGAACGTCAGGTTGCACTCGTGACAGGAGCAGGAAGAGGAATAGGCAAGGCCATCGCCGCTGTTTTTGCGCGGGAAAAGGCCCATGTTGTGCTTAATGATATCCGTCCGCAAAATGAGCTGGCAAGAGTGGCGGATGATATTTCTATCGGAGAGATTCAAATACTTCCAATTCATGCCGATGTCAGTAAGTTTGATGAGGCCCACGAGATGATCGCGCGGGTTGAAGAAACTTTTCAACGACTGGATATTCTGGTCAATAACGCGGGTATTATTCGAAGAGGGACCATAGACACGGTCACAGAGGAAGAGTGGGATGAAGTCATCGGGGTTAATCTGAAAGGAACTTTCAACTGCTCCAAGGCTGTGGTAGAAATCATGAAACGCCAAGGAAAGGGGAAAATTATCAATGTTTCTTCCGTGGCCGGAAAAATGGGTGATATTACATCAGCACCCGGATATGGCCCTTCAAAAGCGGCAATTGATGCATTCACCAAGACCCTTGCGAGGCAGTTGGCACCTTACGGTATTAATGTGAATGGAGTGGCACCCCATGCAATTGAAACCGAAATGAGCTCACAGTGGTCACCTGAGAAGCGGAAAGCCATAATTGAGGCCATTCCACTGAAGAGGTTGGGTAAACCGGAGGATGTGGCAGAAGCTGTCTTATTTCTCGCATCAGAGAAAGCCAACTTTATTACGGGGGAAATCCTGGACGTCAACGGTGGTTTCTTTATGGACTAATTCACTGGGGTCGAAAGGTCATTCATGACGTCAGTGGCCGTTTAGAACATAATCTTAATGCCAGCGAATCCGCGGGCAATCCTCGGATTTGTATTTATTGAGGAGGCGAGTTTGAAGAACTATGATCCTTGCAAGTTCCTGAATGGACTTTTTGATCTCGAAAATAAGGTTGCTGTGATAATTGGTGGTGCGGGTGTGCTCTGTGGCGCGATGGCGTGGGGGCTCCTGGAGGCAGGTTGTCGCGTTGCCCTGGTGGATAGCAATAGAAAAAAGGCGGATGCCCATTTTCAGCGCTGGAAAAGCCCTCCTGAAAAAGCAATGTTTTTTAAAGCAGACGTAACACAGCGGGACCAGGTAGCCAAAATCATACCGGCAGTCCTCGAATGGTTTGGCGAGATAGATATCTGGATCAATGGTGCAGGCATTGCGCCGCCAAAACCGTATCTTGAAATTATGGATGAGGAGTTTGAAGCCATCCTAAATGTCAATTTGAAAGCAGTCCACTTTGGCTGTCAGGTCATTGGCGAACACTGGGTCAATCGAGGGAAAAAGGGTTGTATTATCAATATTTCTTCCATGGCAGCTATCCGCCCGTTAAGTCGATCATTTGTTTATAGCTTGAGCAAAGCGGGACTTCTGAACCTGACTCAAAACCTTGCGCGAGAATGGGCTCCACATGGAATTCGAGTAAACGCCCTTTGTCCTGGATTCTTCCCCACTGAACAGAATCGGCAAATCTTAGATAAGCAAAGGATTGAGGCGATTATGAGACTCACGCCCATGGCACGATTTGGAAATTCGAAGGAGCTGATCGGCGCTACCCTATTGCTTGCCTCGGAAAAAGCGGGAAGCTTTATCACCGGGGCTAATCTGGTGGTGGACGGTGGTTTTTCCGTGATGTCTATATAGGTAAATATGGAAAAAAGATGAGAGTACCCGCTCTTTAAACTTCAGCTTAATATGAGGCGGGTTCGTGTTTTTCCATATTGCCTAACCGCAAGAGCATTTGCATTTATGGAAAAGAGGGAGGCATGACAACATCATACTTGATTCCCGCGGATGATTTAAGAGGCTTTGGTGAATCAATCTTTCAAAAGGTTGGCGTATCCAAGGAGCATGCGAAAGTGACTACTGAAATCCTCGTGGATGCCAATTTAAGGGGTCTCGATACCCATGGTATCTACCTCAGTAATCTCTATGCCCGCCGGTTGCAGAAAAGACTAATCAATCCGTCTCCCAAGTTTAGTTTTGAAAAAAAGAGAGCTGGTATCGGTGTCTTGGACGCGGATTTCTCGTTGGGCCAACCTGCCACACTTGAGGCTGCTCGCAGGGCTGTTGCACTGGCTCAAGATGCGGGTGTTGGAATCGTCACCGTGAAGAATTCCAACCATTTTGGCGCTGCTGCCTACTATGGAGAGTATTGCGCCAGGCAAAACTGCATCGGTTTGATAATGAGCGACGGGGAATGCGATGTCGTTCCCTTTGGTGGGAAGGAAAAATTTATGGGAACAAACCCATTCTGTTGCTGCGTTCCTGGTGGTAAGTCTCCGTGGTTTTGTATGGATATGGCCACCAGTGAAGTCGCTTTCGGTAAAGTCCGTGCCGCAGCAGAGGCCGGAAAATCAATTCCACCCAACTGGGCGGTAGATAGAAATGGTAAGCCCGTTACTGACGCAAACAAAGCGTATGCCGTAGTCCCCATGAGTGGAGCGAAAGGATATGCCCTTGGTCTGATGCTTGAAATCCTTTCGAGCCGACTCACTGCTATGCCCTATGGCCCCCATATCATTCGCAAGTTTGATGACTGGGAGAATAAGGCCTTCATGGGGCATTATGTTCAAGCGATCGATATTTCGGCTTTTTGTCCCATAGATGAATTTAAGAAACGGATGGATGAACTGCTCGTAGATCTGAAGAACCAGCCAAAGGCCCCCGGTTTTAAGGAGATTCTAATTCCAGGAGAACCTGAATGGCGAACCAAGCGACGTCGTAAAAAAGAAGGGTGTCCTATTAGAGAAGAGGACGCAAATCTGCTTCGCCAACTTGGAGAGGACTTAGGTGTCCCCTTTCCAGGTTAGTATACATAGCTTAACGGAAAGAATGGAAAGGAGACAATATCATGACCCTCAAGATTCGAAAGGAAACATCTTGCAAATATGATCTGGTCAGTCTAGGGGAATGCATGATTCGCCTGAGCCCCCCTGAACACGAACGCTTGGAATTTGCCCGGCGGCTGGAGGTGTGGGTGGGTGGCGGAGAATACAATGTCGCTTATGCCTTGGCTCGTCTGGGATTGAGAACGGGATGGGTGGGTAAGCTGCCCCAAAACCCACTGGGCCGCCTCATCCTTAACCATGGAAGAGCTGTGGGGGTCAATATGGAGCATGTAGTCACGGTTCCTTTTGATGGTGTAGGGAAGAAAAACCGCGTTGGTCTGAATTTTACTGAGGTTGGCACGGGATTACGTTCAAGTTTGACCATGTATGATCGCGGCCATTCGGCAACTTCCCAGATGCATCCTGGTGATGTCGACTGGGACGATCTCTTTCAAAAAGAGGGAGTTCGCTGGTTTCATTTGGGTGGAATATTTACGGCGCTTGCCGAGCATACAGCGGAGGTGGCAGCGGAGGCTATGCAGGCGGCAAGAAAGACAGGCACTGTTGTCTCTTATGATCTAAACTTCCGATCGAAGCTTTGGTCCAGTGAGCAAGCACAGGAAATTACGCGACCATTGGTTCAATACATGGATTTTGTGATCGGGAATGAGGAGGACTTCCAAAAGGTGCTGGGGTTCGAAGTTGAGGGTGTGGATGACAAGCTGATTAGTTTGCCAATAGAAAACTACAAAACCATGGTTGGCCGCGTCATGAAGAGTTTTCCTCATCTCAAAGGTGTCGGCACCACTTTGCGGGAAGTCGTAAGTGGACTCATTAACCACTGGAGTGCCATTCTCTATTTTGACGGCGCTTTCCATGAATCCGCGCGTTACGAAAACCTGGAGATAGAGGACCGGGTTGGCGGTGGAGATGGTTTCGCTTCAGGTTTGATTTACGGGTTTCTCAATGGTTTGTCGACAGCCGAGTGTGTCGAATTTGGAGCAGCGCATGGGGCCCTTCTCCAAAGCACTAGAGGGGATACGAGCATGATTACCCTCGAAGAGGTACTTCATGTGATGGGTGGAGGTACCGCTCGGATCAAACGATAGCAACAGGCATCACGTATCACAAGTGAGGTCTCACCTGGCGTTTCAACTGGTAAACGTACCTCATCACATGACTCCCACATGTCGTTTTCTTGGCCTATTTTTCTTCGGTTGCCCACTTTCAATTTTGATTGATTCTTTAAATCTTTTTTCAGTGTAGTATAGTTACCTAGTCCATATAAGGTTTGCTCCTATCATTTATGCCCTATCAAGGGGGATTCACATGGAGAAACCCCGCAAAATGTGCCTACTTTGCTCCTGACAGGACCGTGTCGTTCTGTTGGGAGTCCAAATACCTTCATTTCTGAAGATCATCGATTATATCAACTGCCCCAAGACTTTTTAGATCTTTGATAAGAACTTTCTTACTACTGCTCGCAGGGCAGCGCAAAGACAACCGACTCCGACTCGCGTTTCGCCTTCGTTAGACGATCATGCCGAGAAAGTCCGCCACGGCCTCGACCTGTTGGGTCAGCATCTCGCGGCCGCGCACGATCCCGAGACCGCGCGTTTGGGCGGCTTGCAACAGCGGCGTGAGCTTCGGGACCATTACCACTTCCGCGACCAAGGCCGTCCCAGACACACGCGAGACCTCGACGGGCAGGGGACCCTGTCCATTGAGCCCCAGGGAGGTTGCATTGATGACGATATCGAAGGTGGCCGGATCGAAAGCGCTCCCGGCCTCGGCCACACAGGCGGGTGCGGCACGCCGCACTGTGTGGGCCAAATCATCAGCCTTGGCCCGGGTCCGATTGGCGATGGCCAAGTATCCGACGCCCGCGAGGGCCAGCGCCACGGCAATCGCACGCCCGACGCCACCAGCACCGACGAGCAGCACCCGGGTGTTAGCGTTGAGGGCGCGCTGCGCCGTAATAGCCTTGACCATCCCGACGCCATCCAAAGTCTCTCCGATCCACCTGCCGTCCGAGTCAACCCGGATGACATTGACCACGCCGCAGGCCCTGGCATTCGGCAACAGCTCGTCACACAGACGAGCTGCCATGGGCTTGTGCGGAATGCTCACGCCATACCCGGCGAAATTGCGGAGGTGTCGCATCCCTGCCACGGTCGCCGCAAAGTGCTCCGCCGTCACGTGCAAGGCCACGAAGACGGCATCGACGCCACGCTGGTCGAGCAATGAGTTGAGGACTGCTGGCGTCTGCAAATGTCCAACCGGATCAGCGAAGAGGCCATAGAGCCGTGTCCTGCCGCTAATAGGGGGGTGACTTTGCTGCATTGTGACCTCCTATCAGAAATTTGCAGAGGACCACGGGCGTAAGCCCGTGGGTGAATGCCTAAAATTAAGCAAGTGCCTTTGGAGTGCCACGTGTGTAAACCCGTGGGTATCTACTTCGATGTGGTGTGCCACTTTCCCCCGTAGTAGAACGCTGCCGAACGGGCTCTTCAGCCGCAGCGATTAGCTATCGGCTGTAAGAAGCATGGTCAGTTGAGCTTGACGGCTGTGCCGTACACTAACAATTCAGCTGCAGTGCCCACAACACTCGTAGTCGTATAGCGAACATTGATGACTGCATCGGCTCCCATTTCTGCAGCCTTAGCTGTCATCCTCTCGTTAGCGGTTGACCGAGCGCTCCCTATCATCTCTGTGTATTCAGTCAATTCACCACCAAGGATCAGCCTGACTATGGCGGATAGGTCTTTGCCAAGCCATATGGCAAATACCGTATGTCCCTGGACCAGACCGAGAATCTCAGTGATTTCTCGCCCGGGCAGTACATCGGAGTTCAACAGCAGAACCATGCGATCAGACTCAGCAGGTAGCGGCTCTTCAACTGATACCTTGTGTACCCTTTGTTCGAGAGCCAATGTCACCAGCACCAGAAGGATACCCCCCAAAAGGCAGAAAACCGCTATCCTCAGCCACCAAGGTACGACTGGATCATCGGCAACCATTACGTACCATGGCATCCCAGCAAATACTGCGGTAAAAAGCCCGAGCACGAACGTCTATGAGCCAATATGTCGAAGTACTTTCATGGCCTCTCCTTTTTGACCATCATAAACGAAATCTCAGCTAACATTGATATTAACTATCCAGCGTGTTTTTGTTCCATCATCACGAAAACTTGATTTGTAGTGAACATACATAAAAAACACGATTAATTCAACAAATCGCAATTATTGTAAAAAATCAAGATAGTTAATAATGTTTCAATATTTTTCCAACTTTCTTGAAATTCAAAAACCGGCTAAAATTTGTTCCATATACTGGAATTCCGATATAAGGATTGAAAAAAAGTGAAATTTTTTCGAAAAAGTTGTATGTTTTTGATTTCCCTTTGCTTTTTCAAGCTGCCACGAGAAGGGGCCTGAGGGCGCACAGGGAGCACGATAGTCCATAATCAAA
>JADHWO010000024.1 GCA_016783445.1 Candidatus Aminicenantota bacterium | reverse complement strand
TGATTTTAAATTATGTACCGGCTGCAGCAGTCCTTGGACCACGGATCCAGGAACCATTCCAATTCACTAGATCCCTTTCAAAATGTGCCATCGTGCTGAGCACATACATTCCTGCTTCAGGACTAGCTGGAACAAATGTCCAACCTTCTACTTCTCCACCTTTTCCGTAAGAAGAAACGAGAAAATCATCTCCAACAGCAGTTGTTATTCCGTATTGATTTGCATTAGTACCTGTGTAGACACGGAAAAACGTGCCCCATTTGTCGGAAATCGGGAGAACTTTAACATAGAATGGACAAATTCCAGTATAAAATTCACTGCTGGCAGTATAGGCACCATTAGCGACAGGGGCAACTCCGTTATCTGTGACAAAGTCTGCAATGGATGATGCAATGACGCCTACATCCTTCATGGTACTTTTCTGTTTGGCTTTCTGGACGGCAGTTGTGATATTGGGAACAAGAAGCGCTGCAAGAATTCCCAGGATAGCAACAACAATGAGCAGCTCAATCAGTGTAAAACCTCTTACTTTGTTTAACATTTAAAACCTCCTTTATTTTTTTTGTCGACTTTATTTTCAGCCGATCAAACAATTAATAGAAAGCCTTTTATAGTGCAATTTTTGTGCCATGCTTAACATTTTTTATGTTGTTGAAATTAAACAAGTTATAATTTTCTTCCGGAAGCCTTCCTTAAAAAACGACAAATTATGGCTTTTATTGACAAAAAATGACACTTTTTTTCATTTCTGGCTTTTCGTATGACTGTAACCAGATGAATCCGAAAGGATGGCGCCGCTCCATTCAGGTAGATTTTAAGCCGTATTTATCGATGAGGTATCTCAAAGTCCGGTAGCTGACACCAATAAGCGATGCGGTTTCCTTAAGATTTCCCCCTGCAGCCTTGCGAGCTTGCATTATATAATTTTGTGCAATTTCATCAAGATGCGCATTGAGTTTAAATCCTGGCTCAAGAAGATAACTGGTTTCTGGCTTCTTCTGTGGTGAAAGGAGTTCTTCAGGAAGGCTTTCCTGTGTGACAATCTCTCTCTTCTCAATAGCCACAACTCTCTCAATAACATTTTCCAGCTCCCTGACATTTCCCGGCCAGTGGTAAGATTCAAAGATATTCATCACCTCTGGAGCAACTCTCATTGTCTTTCTTCCCATCTCCATGCAGTATTTCTTAAGAAAGTGAGAAACGAGGAGAGGCAGGTCCTCTTTTTTTTTCCTTAGAGGAGGCATTTCAAAAGAAATGACATTCAGCCTGTAAAACAAGTCTTCACGGAATTTTTCTTCCTCGATTTTTTTCTTTAAATTCTGATTGGTTGCCGCGATTATCTGGACATCAACCAAGATCTCTTCCGTCCCACCCACTCTTCTAATTTTTTTATCCTGGAGACTCCGGAGAAGCTTCACCTGAGTCAATGGAGACATTTCGCCTACTTCATCTAAAAACAAAATGCCTCCTTCTGCTACTTCAAACATACCTTTTTTATTAGCCACAGCACCTGTGAAGGAACCTCTCATGTGCCCAAAAAGTTCACTCTCCAGAAGATTCTCTGGCACTGCTCCACAGTTTATGGAAACAAATGCCTTCTCCTGTCGGCTGCTGAGCTGGTGGAGTGCTCTGGCAGCTATTTCCTTCCCCGTTCCACTTTCTCCGACTATTAGAACAGTGGAATCTGTGTCAGCGATTTTTTCGAGCAAACTGAATACCGCCTTCATCTTTTTGCTTTTTCCCACTATATTCTTGAAACTGTACTTCTCTTTAAGTTCCCTTTTTAACCGGATATTCTCCTGCTTCAGCCTTCCTTTTTCCAGCCCTTGAGCTACTATAATTTTCAACTCTTCCATATCAAATGGTTTAACCACGTAATCCATAGCTCCAGCTTTTAGTGCTTCTACTGCCTGTTTAATTGTCCCGAAAGCCGTAATCATGATGAATGGCATATCTGGATTTTTTTTCTTGACCCGCTTAAGAATCTCCATTCCGCTTACCTGCGGTAGCTTTATATCGGAAAGGACAATGTCAAAGTCCTGATTTTTTATCATCTCGATAGCCTTAGGAGCAGAGAGGGATGTCTCGACTTTGTAACCTTCTTTTCTAAAGACAACAGAAAGAAGGTCAAGGATACTCTTTTCGTCGTCTATGATGAGTATTTTTTCCGTTTTATCCTCTCTTCTATTTTATTTACACTCTGCTGCTGAACTTTCTCTTCTCCAAAGGAAGGCTGATAAAAACCTCGGTCCCTTTATTGGGCTCGGAAACAACCTTGATTTTCCCTTTATAATCATCTACTATCCGGCGAACCACAGACATTCCGATTCCTTTGCCATCCTCAAAACCGGAGTAAAAGGGCTCAAAAATCTTATCCAATTCTTCTTCGGACATGCCAATTCCTGTATCGGCAAATCTTAACTGTATCTCCTTCTTTCTCTTCCGTTCAAAATCAATGGTTAATGTCCCTCCTCCGGGCATGGCTTTAAGGGCATTTTTTATAATATTCCAGAATAGCTGTTTTAGCTGATTGATATTTCCATAATACGGGACCCTCATTGATTTATAATTTCCATCAACAATCAATTTTCCGTCCATTTCGCCGCTGTTCTGCAGTAACATCAATGTTTCCTCCAAAACAACTGAGAGATCAACAGAGGAGAAGGTTTTTGGTGCCGGAGAACCTAAATTCAGAAATTGTTCGATCGAATGAGAAACTCTAATTGATTCTTTGATAATGATATCCATCAATTTTTTTTGTTCTCCGCCCAGACCTGATCCATCCTTCAGAACCTGCGCCGAGCCTGAGATGGCTGCCAGTGGATTCCTGATTTCATGAGCGAGCTGCGCAGATACCTCTCCTGCTATGGCAAGTCTGTTTTTTATTTCAAGCTCCTTTTGAGCAATTTTCAGCTCGTCTCGCGTTTTCCTCAAGCTTCCTGTCAGGTAATTCATCAGGAAAGCCACAAGGAAAAAAGCGCTCCAGGCGATAAAGACATTTTGTGTGACAAGACCTAACGATACTTCTATGGTTTTCTCCGGATCATAATCATAATAGGGAATTATTCTGAAATACATCATTTCAACCAGAAGACCAAAAAAGATCGCTGAGAGAGCCGCAGTTACATAGGCAGCGCGCTTGGAAAGAACAATGCTTGCTGCGATTATTTCGAAAATGTAGAGAAAGTAAAAAGTTCCCTGCAAACCCCCTGAAATATAGACAAGCGCCGTAATCATGAGAAGATCGAAGAATATCTGAAAGTAAACCTGGGCCGTGTAATATTTTCCCCAGAGATAAAACATAAAATAGAAAAAAGAGAGGAGATAGAAAATGAATATTAAAAAATAAAATGGATTAAGCGGGAGAAATTCCGATGTAATGTATTGAATAATAACTGCTGAAACAACAAGAGATGTGACAATGATAACACGCAGGAAAATGAGCCGAGAGATGTCTTTTTCTTTAGTTGTCATCCAACCTGCTGCATCATGCTGAAGACAGGAAGGTACATGGAAATGACAATCGTACCGATCAAAAGTCCAACAAAAATTAGAAGAACCGGCTCTAACACGGAAAGAAGGGCTCCAACCGCAGTTTCGACCTCATTATCGTAAAAATCAGCTACTTTCGACAGCATCGCATCCAGATTTCCGGTAGCCTCACCCACACCAACCATCTGAGTAAGCATTAATGGTAAACGGCCTTTTTCTCTGAAAGCATCTATGAGGCTTGACCCTTCAGAGACCATGGTTCGAGCCTCATTTATGCGGCGTTCTAAGATAACATTTCCAGCCGTAGAGGATGTGATCTTAAGGCTCTCCATCATGGGAACACCTCCGTTAAGGAGAGTGCTCAAGGTTCTTGTGATTCGAGATAGGGCAACTTTTTCAAACAATCCTCCAAAAAGTGGCATTTTTAGTTTAGCCTGATCAAGAACCCGTCTTCCTTGCCCTGTTGTTTTAGCGTACCTGTAAAGAAAAACTGAACCTATTAGCCCCCCAAAGATAAACACTATATATTTCTGGACAAAACCGCTGAGGGCCAATATAAATAGAGTAAGGGAAGGCATATCTGCTCCCAGCTCGATAAATATCCGTGAAAAAGTCGGAACAATTTTCCACAACATAAAAATCGTCACAATGATAGAAAATGCAAATATGACTACAGGATACGCCATCGCCTGTTTTATCTGGGCTTTCAACTTTACAATTTGTTCCTGGTAATCCGCTAAACGCATCAGCATGACATCGAGCGAACCACTCTGTTCTCCTGATGCTACAAGGTTGCAGTAGAGATCATCAAAAACCTTTGGGTATTTCTTTTTGGCCTGATTCAGAGTGGAGCCAGCCTCTACATCCTTCCGGATGTTTATAATAACACTTTTAAAAAACTTGTTCTTTGTCATTTTGGACAGCATGGTCAAGCTCTGAATTAAAGGAAGATCCGCGTCTATCAACACGGAAAGCTGCCTGCTGTAGATGCACAATTCCTTAAGCGGAACCGATTGTTTTGTAAGAAAAGGGATTTTTATTTCTATACCTTTCCTTTTAACATCCGTGACAGTTATCTGCTCGCCCCTCAGGATTCTCGTCAGATCTACAGAAGACTTGGAAACACGTTCTCCTCCTACGTCATCACCGAAACGATTTTTGCCCTTCCAGACGAAAACAGCCATCTCTGTTCTCCTTTTATTTCCTCATTGGATTTTGAGATAAGCCTTGAGAGGTCGGCTTAAAGCCCCCACTCCTATGAAAAATTTCAACTAACTCCTCTGGTTTATAGGAGACCCCCATGGCAGTCTCTCTAGTGATAAATCCTTTAGAACATAGATCGGCCAAAGATTGGTTAAAGGTTTGCATCCCATACTTCTCTTGGCCCATCTGCATTGAGGAATAAATCTGGTGGAGCTTATTTTCTCTGATGAGATTTCTGATAGCCGTATTAGGAATAAGAATCTCCATGGCCAGAACTCTTCCGTTTCCGTCTGCTCGAGGCAAGAGAGATTGTGTTAATATGGCTTCTAATGTCAAGGAAAGTGTTATTCTCACCTGACCCTGATACTGGGAAGGGAATATATCAACAATTCTGGAAATTGTCTCAGAGGCTGAATTTGTATGAAGGGTTGAGAAAGTGAGATGTCCTGTTTCCGCGACATTTATGGTGGCTTCAACAGTCTGCAAGTCTCTCATTTCTCCGACAAGCACGACATCCGGGTCTTCTCTCAAAACAGAACGGAGTGCATTTGGGAAAGATAATGTGTCAATATTAAGTTCCCTTTGATTTATAATTGACTTTTTAGGTTGGAAATAATATTCAATAGGGTCTTCTATGGTTATAATATGAACGTCTCTTTCTGTATTTATATGGTCAATCATACAGGCTAAGGTGGTTGATTTTCCACAACCAGTTGGCCCGGTCACCAGTATTAACCCCCGGGGCAAATAGCAGAGCTTAGCAATCTTCTGTGGAATACCCAGCTTCGGAAAGCTCCACATCTGGCTTAGGAATCTCCGGAAAGCTGCTGCCACAGCTCCCTTTTGCTGGAAGATATTCCCTCTAAAACGCCCAATATCTTTGATGCCAAAAGAGAAATCAAGCTCCATCTTTTCCTCAAATATTTTCTTCTGCCTGTCTGTTAACAACGTGTATACAAGTTCCTTGGTATCGCTAGCAGTTAAAGGCGGGTGATCGAGTGAGATCAAGTGGCCGTCGACTCTAATTCTAGGGGGAATTTGAGTCGTTAAATGTAAATCACTGGCATTTCTTTCAACCGCTATTTTAAGCAGTTCCTGAATCGGCTTCGCCACTTTTTACCTCCGCATCTTTTATAGTTTCTCTTAAGACCTCTTCTATGGATGTAACCCCATCTTTTATCTTGGCCAATCCGCTCATACGCAGCGATGCCATCCCGTTTTGCATAGCTAACATTTTTATATCTTTGGGCTGGGACTTGGCTAAAATGAGATCTCTTATATCATTAGTAACTTCCATGACTTCAAAAAGTCCGGTTCTTCCTTTATAGCCTGCCTCATTGCAAAGGGAGCAGCCTTTTGACTTCATGGGTTTCACTTTTTCCGCTTCTTCCGGAGAAAATCCTATGTCAATAAGAGCTTCAGGGGAAATTTTATGTTCCTCCTTGCACTTCTTGCACAAACGCCTTATCAGTCTTTGTGCCACAATTAGAATGAGTGCATCAGAGATCAAAAAGGGTTCAACATTCATGTTTATCAGCCTGATAATTGTACTCGCTGCATCATTAGTATGAACTGTGGAAAAGACCAGGTGGCCGGTTAGTGCTGCTTTAACGGCGATATCAACAGTTTCAAAATCTCTCATCTCACCAACAAGCATAATATCGGGGTCCTGCCTCAGGAATGCTCTGAGAGAGGCCGCAAAACTTAATCCAATTTCTTCTTTTATGTTGACCTGGTTAATTCCAGGCATATAAAACTCAACAGGGTCTTCCGCGGTCATGATGTTCTTTTCCTGCGCGTTTAGGTTGGAAACAGCGGAATACAGAGTATTTGTTTTCCCGCTTCCTGTAGGACCGGTGACCAGGACAATCCCAAAGGGTTTGACGATGGCTGATTCAAAAAGTTTAAGAGACTTTTTCTCAAACCCTAATTTAGTAAGGTCCAGCTGCAGCATTTCTCGATCAAGGATTCGGGAAACAATTTTCTCGCCAAAAATAGTTGGCACACAGGAGATTCGCATATCCACTTCTTTCTTGTTGTCATCCCCCCATTTCACTCTCATTTTTAACCGCCCGTCCTGCGGGAGTCTTTTCTCTGCGATATCCATGTTCGAGAGGATCTTCACCCGGGAAATAACCGGATTTTTAAATTTCATTGCGAGATCCATCACTTCATGAAGAATGCCGTCGATGCGGTATCTAACCCGGAAAGAACGCTCATAGGGTTCAAAATGAACGTCACTTGCGCCTTTTTTTATGGCATCCATAAATATCGTATTCACAAGGGTAATGACAGGAGCTTCCTCCGTAGATCGTGTTAATTCTTCAATGTCATACTCTTCCTCTTCGTCTTCAATGACATTGACCGCTCCATCATCGGCCTGCTCAATTTCATCAATGATCTCCTTAACTTTTAAAGAATCAGAAGCGCCGTAGTATTTATTTATGGCATCCATAATCCCTGACTCAGAAGCGATGACGGGCTGAATGCTCAAACTTGTTCGAAACCTGACATTTTCGATAACATCCAGGTCTGTGGGATCAACCATGGCCATCGTTAAAAAAGACCGAATTCGATGAATCGGCATAATCATGTTCTTTTTGGCAATATCTACTGGAACCAGCTCAATGACATCCGGATAGACTTCGAACTGACTGAGGTCAATATAAGGATAGCCTAATTGGCGGCTTAAAGCCTGCGCCATTTCCTCTTCTGTGATAATGCCCATCGTTACAAGGGCACTTCCGATAGGAACTTTATTCTTTTTTTCAAACTCTGTGGCAGACTTTAGCTGGTCTGTAGTTAATAGTTTTTCACGTAAAAGAAGTTCACCTAGATTTGATGCCATTTTTCATGCCTTATATGGTTTTTATAAAAATAAACAATTTGACAATCTTTGTCAACTCTTTTCAGGCGTTATTCAATAAGGCCAGGATTCAAAATATTTAAAAGTTTTAATTTCTATTTACTTCTCACCAGATAACTCAGCTTTTTGTTCAGATACAAGGACATATCTCAATTATTGAAGTTATTGAAATCTAATCCCGTAGTCAAACTCAAAAAGCTTTTATCTAAGAGACGGCTGCTGTATATCAATATTCTCTTATTCCTGAAATATTTTCTCTAAAAAGTATTACTCATTTGATCGTAACAACCTTTATACTCGCAGAGAATTATTATGTTGTCAATCATCGCAAAGGGGGATTTTAAAGGTTAATTTCAGGCACATTTTCTCATCCCTAAAGATTAGGGTATTCATCACAACATAGGATTCGAGATGAGCTAAAGAATATTAGTATAGAAATTCAAGCAGGGAAATCTCAGGATTGGAAAAAAATTATGGCAAAATAAGGGGTAAGGCTGGCACGCCTGGAGAGACTCGAACTCCCGACCCGCTGCTTAGAAGGCAGCTGCTCTATCCGACTGAGCTACAGGCGCGCTTGGTCTTTCTTTGACTATTTTGTTTTAATATATTAACGCTTCTTCGCCCGCCTAAGATTCAAATCGGGGAGATCGGATTTGAACCGACGACCTCCTGCTCCCAAAGCAGGCGCGCTAACCAAGCTACGCTACTCCCCGAAGCTTATTCAAAAAAGGGGACGGTTCCTATTTTCGGGAAAAAATGGGAGCCGTCCCCTTTTCCTGGGAACTCATCCAGGTCTAAGACTTCGATAATCTTAGCAAAACAGAAGATAGTTGTCAATTTGAGCTTCTTTTTAAGCCCCTCTCTATTTCTCTCCTGTCTATTTTTACCACGATAGGTCTTCCATGGGGGCATATGGATGAATTCGAAGTTTTAAAAAGCTCTCCCACCAGATAATTCATCTTTTCTATTGATAAGGTTTGCCCTGCCTTTACAGCAGTCTTGCAGGCGAGTGTGGCAAGCAACTTCTTTTTTTTATTCTCAATTTTTTCTTTTTCCATTTCCTCAAGGAGTGATAGGAATATCTCCTTTGCTTCCTCTTCTTTGAATATCTCAGGATACTCTTTTAAGGCAAAGCTCTTGCCTCCCATAGCTTCCACCCTGAAACCAGCTTCTTCCAACAGAGCTTGATTACTCTCAAAACTTATAATCTGGGAGGGAGAAAGCTCAAAAAGAATTGGAAGAAGAGCCAGTTTATGCGGCCATTTCTTTTTTTTGTCGGTTTCTTTATATTTTTCAAAAAGAACTCTTTCATGGGCATTGTGCTGGTCAATAATAATTATCCCTTCTTCCGACGATGTTACAATATAAGTATCCATATACTGACCAAGGACTCTCGGGCATTTCCTCTCTTCCGCTTTTACCGGTGAAAAAAAGCCCTTCCACTCCATCTGCTTTTTTTCAGAAATCCTGAAATTACGAGAAGTCGTTTCTTCTTTAATCCCCGGGGGGCTTTTTTCTTCTTCCTGAGTAGAATAAATCTTCTTTATTCCTATTTTCTTGCTCACAGCTTTTTCTATACCCCGGGCTACAAGAAGGAAAAAAGAGCGTGAATCCTTAAACCTGACCTCTGCTTTTGCCGGATGAACATTGACATCAACCTCAGAATAGGGGCATGAGATAAAAAGGAAAGTTTCGGCAAATCTGTCCTTCTCAAGAAAACCTCTATAGGCTTGATTGATAGCAGCCTGAAGAGTTCGATCTCTGACCGGCCGTTTGTTTACATAAAAAAGCTGATGAGTTCTATCCCGGCGTCCTGAGGGGGGAGATGATACATAACCAAATATTTTATTGTTTTCCTCTCCGTATTCAACCTCCAAAAGATTCTCTATAAGGGATTTTCCAAAGACCTGAAAAATCCTCTCTTTAAGACTGCTTACAGACGGGTAATCAAAGACCTGCCTTTCTGCATGAAATAGAGAAAATCGCACTTCAGGGTATGCAAGGGAGGCAAAAGTCAGGTATTTGACAATCAGGGATAGCTCAGACCTGTCTGAGCGGAGAAACTTTGCCCTTGCAGGCAAATTAAAGAACAAATCTCTTACCTCAACGCTTGTTCCCCTCGGATAAGCAGTGTCTGAAACTTGAATAATTTCCTCTGCCTCCTTTTTTATCAAAGTACCCTTTTTCTCTTTTCCATCAGATGTCTTCAAAATCACTCTGGAAACAGCAGAAATACTTGGAAGTGCCTCTCCTCTAAAACCAAGGGTGAAAATCTGATTGAGGTCTTCAATAGTAGCAACTTTGCTGGTCGAATGCCTCTCAAAGCATATCCGGGCATCTTCCCGTCTCATCCCATGACCATCATCCATAACTTTTATTAGCTTTTTCCCGCCAGCTATAAGTTGGATTTTTATCTCTGAAGCCCCTGCATCCAAAGAGTTCTCAACTAATTCCTTAACAGCAGAAAACGGCCTCTCAATAACTTCACCTGCAGCAATTTTATGTGATACCTCAGGCGGAAGAAGTATGATCTTTTTCATAGGATTTTATTTTATCTTTTATTTAACTGAAACAAAAGAATTATCCTTAACATAAGCACGCCATAGCATTTCTTTCCCCTCCCGAATTCCTATTCTCGGCTTCCACTATAACTCCGGAAGTCAGGCCGTCTTCTGACTTTCTGACCAGGACCATTCCAATAAGGTTTTCCAAAACATCAAGGGTAAAACGCGAGTAAAATGAAACAGGAAGTATCACTTTTTGAAAAAATCTAGAAAATATTTTGAGGGCTTTACAGACTGATTACCTGCCCTGTTGTTTCACCTCTATCCACTTTTAAAATTTTTACTCTCGCCTCTTCTCTCTCACAATAAGGGGAGGATGGGACACGAACCTTTAAATAATTGGATGTTAGAATTTCATCCCGGGCTTTTTCCTTTTTTATTACAATAGCATCACATTCCTTCCCGATAAAAAGCTGGCGGAACCTAACATTCTTTCTTACAGATAAATCTCTCAGAAGTCCTGCTCTCTCCTTTTTAACTTTGCCGTTTATTTGTTTCCAGGTAGCAGCAGCAGTCCCGGGACGAGGAGAATAGGAAAAAACATGAAAATAGGTCAACGGTGACTGTTTCAGAAACCGATAAGTCTGCATAAAATCATCCTCGGTCTCTCCAGGGAATCCAACAATAATATCTGCCCCTAGGGAAGCCTGGGGAGACTTTTTGCTCAAAAAAGTCAGAATTTCTTTATAATCCTTTATCTTTATTTTCCGTCCCATGCGTTCCAATATAACATCAGATCCGCTCTGCAAGGACAGGTGAAAATGAGGACATATTTTCTCACTTGTTGTGATGTGTTCGAGCAGAGGAGGCTCTAAAAACCGCGGGTCAAGTGAGCTCAACCTCACTCTTGATAAGCCTTTGATTTTTTCAATCTCTTTAAGCAACAGCATAAGAGAACTTTTAGGTTTAAGGCTAGATCCATATGAACAAAGATGAATTCCTGTCAGAACAACTTCTTTAAAACCCTGTTTAATGAATTCCTTTATTTGAGCAAGTATTTCTCTTTTCTCATAGCTCACACTTCTGCCTCTTACGCTGGGAATAATGCAAAAAGTACACTTAAAATCACACCCATCCTGAATTTTAACGAGTGCCCGGGAGCGGAAAGGCAAAACCGGGCTGTCTCTCTTTTCATCGGAAAGAGAAATTACTTTATCTACAAGATGCTTTTTTCCTTTGTTGGGAAAAAGATACCAGACCTGTGGCATTTTTTGTAAATCCTCAGGTGCCCGCTCAACATAGCATCCTGTAACGATCAATCTTGCTGCGGGATTTAAAGAGGCCACTTTTCTTATAAATTTTCTTGTGTCCCTGTCTGCCCGGCTTGTGAGAGTACAGGAATTGACAACAACTATATCGCTGCGGAAATAATCTTTTTCATACTTTAAGCCAAAATTCTGAAATATATTTGACCAATAAAAAGCCTCTGCTTGATTCACCCGGCAGCCAAAGGTTTGGATAGAAAAAGATGTCATGTATTCTGCTGGATTTTCTTTGACTTTTCTTCCACCTGAGATGCCATTTTCTCCCGGAATTCCTTTAACTTTTTCTCCAGGGATGGCTCTTTCAGGCTTAAGATCTGGATGGCCAGGAGTGCAGCGTTTGAAGCACCGGACTTTCCTATTCCCATAGTGGCCACAGGCACGCCTTTTGGCATTTGAACTGTTGAGAAAAGAGCATCAATGCCTTTAAGATTGGAATCTCCTACCGGGACACCAATAACAGGCCGGATTGTGTTGGCAGCCACAGTACCCGCTAAATGAGCAGCTTTCCCAGCAACAGCGATGAAAACTTCAACTCCCTTCTCTTCATAAGATTTTATAAGTTTGAGGGTTCTGGCAGGAGAACGGTGTGCTGAAGTGACCTCCAGATTAAAAGAGACCTGGAATTCTTTGAGTATCTTTAAAGCATCTTTTACGACCTCATAATCCGAATCACTTCCGATAAAGATAACAATTTTCATCTTTTATCCTCCTTTACAGAACCAATATCTCTCCGGTAAAACATGCCATCAAAAGATATCCCTGGGATGGCATTGTATATCCTGTCCAGAGTTTCACTCAAGCTCTCTTCAGAAGCACAGACACCCAGCACTCTTCCTCCGTTTGTATAATACGTTTCTTCCTGGTACTTAGTACCTGCATGAAAGAGAGTGATTCCAGGTATCTTTGAAGTTTCCTCCAGACCTTCTATCCGCTTTCCTTTTTCGTGTTCCAGCGGATATCCACCAGAAGCTAAAATCACACACGCAGAAGCTTTAGGACTCCATTTAATTTCCTGTTCTGATACTTCCTCTCGAACAATAGAAAGCAGCACATCCACAAGATCACTCTCCATCCTCAGCATTTGAGGCTGAGTCTCCGGATCTCCAAACCGGCAGTTATATTCCAGGACTTTGGGCCCTTCCTCTGTCAGCATCAACCCCACATAAAGAACACCCTTATATTTTCTCCCTTCCTCAAACATTCTGGTCACAGTAGGAAGGACAATTGATTCGGTTATCTCGGAAAAAAGTTCATCATCAATATAGGGGGACGGTGAAATCGCTCCCATTCCTCCTGTGTTCGGGCCCTTATCGCCTTCAAAAGCAGCCTTATGGTCCATTGTTGTGACAAGAGGGACTACGTTATTTCCGTCTGAGAGGACGATAAAAGACATCTCTTCTCCTCTCAAGAATTCTTCAACAAGGACTTTTCTCCCCGCCTTTCCAAATTTCTTCTTTACCATAATTAAGTTAACAACTTCTTTTGCCTTATCAAGGTCTTCGCAGATTATAGCGCCTTTTCCAGCAGCCAATCCGTCAGCTTTTATAACCAGAGGATATAAAAACTCCCCTGTGTTTAAAATTTCTTTTGCCTCTTCCGGTGATTCAGCAATTCTGGACATTGCTGTAGGTATTTTATTACGTTCCATAAATTGCTTGGCAAACACCTTGCTTCCTTCCAGTTCAGCCGTGGACTTTCTTGGCCCGAAGATCTCCAGTCCTCTCTCCTCAAACTCATCAACTATTCCAAGAGTCAGTGGAAGCTCAGGACCCACCACGGTTAAATCAATCTTCTCCTGAGTGGCAAAATCAGCTAAGCCCTTGATGTCCGAATCTCCGATTTCCACATTTTTTGCAATGCCCATAGTTCCCGCATTTCCGGGAGCACAAAAAAGCTTATTTAGGCGCGGGCTTTGAGATATTTTCCAAACAAGGGCATGCTCTCTGCCTCCAGAGCCAATCACTAAAATTCTCATCTTAAATCCCTCTTTTTTGACTCATTCTGACAAAAAAGGGCCAGCTCGTCAATTAAAGACTAGCCTCTTCATCTTTTATATATTTTTCTCTAAATTATCTATAAATAAATCAGCGAAGTCAGGGTATGGAAAGATGCTTTTTATAATTTTTGAAGCAAGCGGGACGCCCTCTTTCAGGGAAAGGCAGAATTTCATCTGGAGAAAGTTCTCACGAAATTTTTTCACTTCTTCCTTCACTTTTTTATCTCTCACAATCACATCTGCTATCAATTCCGAGAGCTTATCAAAGTCTTTCTCTATCATTCCGAAGCGCGTCATTTCCTGAACTCCCATACGGATTCCACTCGATTTGAGAAATGTCTCATCATCCGGCAATGCTTGGTAGTTAGTCACAATATTGTTCTCTTCCAGACGACGGGCAATTTCGTGGCCTTCGCCGTGGGCTTTGATCCGGATAACAACCTGATGCGTCTCCGTGAATCCATCCTTTTCGTCTCCCTCTACCTGAATCCCATTATCCTTTAATGCCAGGGCAAAAGCTCTGGCATTTTTTCTGACCTGTGTCTGATATTCTTTTTTAAACTCGTTTATTTCATAAGCAGCCATCAAGAGTGCCAGGAGGGTTCCCAGATGATGATTACTTATCGAACCAGGGAAAGTACGGCTTTTAACATCCAGCCATAACTTCCTCAGGGGACTTCCTTTTGGAAAGTTACCTGCAATTATTCCTCTTTGAGGGCCAAAAAATGTTTTATGCGTACTCCCTGTTATAATATTTGCCCCTTCCTCTAAGGGCGTCTGAAAAGTACCATACAGCCCCAAAACATGAGCCATATCGTACATAATAACAGGTTTTACTTCCCAGTCCTTTATCAATTCAGAAACAAATTGAATTGGTTCCTGAAATAAAAACATGCTTTTTCCAAATACCAATAGTTCCGGTTTATGCTGCTCCAGGATTTCTCCGAGCCTTTCAAGGTCGATCTTATAAGGATTTTTTTCTAAAACAGGAAAATTAATGACATTTTCCTTACCCGTTTTTGGATCTTCCGCTACATAATTAAAAAGAGCACCCATGGGCTGAGAGCTGAGATGTCCACCCTTGGTCAATTCATTATTCATAACCAGCTTCATCTTTCGCATCGGCTGTCCTTCCGGACGATCTCGATTGATATAGCGAACCATACCTTTAAACACAACTTCATTGGCCATTTGTCCGCTTATAGTTCTTAATTCCACTTCAGTACAGTTAAAAAAACGGCAGAGCTCTTGTTTTGCTTCTTCTTCAACCTCCCTGATAAAATCCGTTCCTTGATAAAAATAGATTTCTTCTCCCTTCATATTCCTGTGTTCAGCGTAACGCCCTGAAGGATCAGAAATCTCGCACATCTTCACCAGAAGAGATGGAGTTGTTTCAGACGGGATGAGGTTAAAAGTCTCACGCTGTCTCCAGCTATTATTCTCTAATATCTTTTGAGATAAAGAATCGACTTTCTCATAAAATGAAGGCATTTTTCTTGCTCCTTGAATTATGACATAAAGTTTTTTTCTTCAATATCCAAAATCTTATTGATTCTCCTGCCATGCCGACCTCCCTCAAAATCGGTTTTAATCCAGACCCGGACAATGCTTATAGCCTCATCCAGAGGTAAAACCCTACCACCCAGGGTCAGGCAATTTGAATTGTTGTGGCTTCGGCTTACTTCAGCGGCATATTCATCCCAGCATGGAGTTGCCCGCACTCCCTTAAATTTGTTTGCCACAATAGCCATTCCAATTCCTGTGCCGCAGAAGAGGATAGCCCGGTCACAGTCCCCTGACAGGACATTTTTTATAGCTTTCTCAGCGTAATCTACATAATCCACTCTTTCCTCTGAACTACATCCAAAGTCCTCATAATTTATTCCTTTTTCGGAAAGATAAGCCATAATGCCTTTTTTGAGCTCATAACCTGCATGATCTGAAGCTGTAGCAATTTTCACTTCTTCCTCCTTTTTTGGAAAAAAGGGGGGATCCCTTGTTTTTCTGAAATTCTTAAGCTGTCATTATAACAATATTTTGAGGCGTGTAAAACACAAGATTTCCTTTAAACGGAGCTTAAAAATGGTAAAAGTGATTTGGTTTAGTCTATCTTTAGATCAAACGGCGAATGCTGATTCCTCTTTCTGTTCTCTCTAGTCTTTTTTTATGAGTTTTGAGGCATCAGGCAAAACTTCGATAGCTTTTAAAATTGCCGGGTCACTGTTCCTGTAGACCTTCACCCCCTCTTCAATCCCCCAGATAGAAGAAAATATCTCTCTTTCCAGCTCTCTTTTAATTTCCCCTTTTGCTTTTTCAAACTGTTCCGGGTCATACTTGATCTCACTCGCCTGAAGGAACTCTTTAAAATCTATTAAAACCTGTGAGTCTGCAATAAAATTCTTCTTTATAATTCTTTTACTTCCTGAATCTTTGATATTTGCTTTCTTTTCTCTTGGAAAAATGAATTTTTTCGAAAGAGGAGTTTCATTTTTTGTAAACTTCCGGGCATAAGAGAAGAATGCCCCTTTGTATAACAGATCAAATGTTATATCTTGAATTGAGAATTTCACTTCATAATCAGGTGATATCCCTCCTTGCCCCATTACTTTTCTGCCCTGTGAAGTATACCTCACTTCTCTATTTTCTTCAGGGACCTCTTTTCTGAGCATATAATCCTCAATATGAGTGTAGTCTCTCTGAATTGACCTGCCGCTCGGCGTGTAGTATTTTGCAGTCGTAAGGGCCACGGCTGCATTAGGTGCAAGGGGAATGACTGTCTGTACAAGTCCTTTGCCAAATGAATTCTCGCCTACGATAAGACCTCTATCGTTATCCTTTATAGCCCCGCTTACAATTTCAGGAGCACTGGCACTCCCTCGATTTATCAGCAACACAAGGGGAATATCCTCATATTGATTGTCGCGCATGGCAAAAAATTCTCTATTGTAATCCTTATTCCTCCCTTTAATTGAAACAATTAGATCCCCTTTTGGCAGAAACTCATCTGAAATCTCAACTGATTGAATAAAAGTGCCGCCGCCATTTGTTCTCATATCAAGGATAAGCTTCTTCATTCCCTGTTTTACAAGAGACTCCATTCTTTCTTCGAACTCCCTGGTTGTTGTTCCTCCAAAGTTACGGATGAAAATATATCCAATATCTTCCTGAAGTATAAAAGAATAGGGCACGCTATGAAGAGGAATTTCCTCCCTAACAATTGTCATTTCCAGGGCTTTATTCAGCCACTCGCGAAAAACCGTTATATTGATCTTTGTTCCTTTTAAACCTCTTAACTTCTGCATGGCATCGTAGCTCGAAATGGGTTTTGTACTCTCACCATTGATATGAGAAATAACGTCTCCTGCCTGAATACCTAGCCTGTAAGCCGGCCCCCCTTCAATGGGAGAAATGACAACCAGCCGGTCTTCCTGCTTCTGGATGATGATTCCTAAACCAAAATATTTTCCCCTTTGATCTTCCCTCATACGAGAAAAATGATCTGGATCCAGAAAATAGGAGTGAGGATCCAAAGTTTGAAGCATCCCTTTTATAGAGGAGTAAGCCAGTTTTTCATGATCTATGTCCTGGAAATAGCTATCTTCGAGAATCGAAACGATAGAGGACATTTTCTTAAAAGATAATCCCCAGATATCTTCATCTTTGGCAGGAAGAAGGAAAAGCACAAGGATTAAAACAGTAAGGAGAGCTATTTTTCTCTTCATGATCAGTTCAGGTAAATTAATAGTACCAAAGCCTCCGAATCTTGTAAAGTTCTTGTTGACTTATCCCAGTCGAAGGGCTATATTTTCATACGCATCAGGCCTCAGAAAAAGAGATAAAAATGTTCGGAAACATAGGACTTCCTGAATTACTCATAATTTTTGCTATTGCACTCCTCATTTTTGGCCCTAAAAAATTACCAGAGGTTGGAAGGTCTATAGGAAGGGCTCTTAGAGAATTCAGAAAGACATCGGATGAAATCAAAGAAAAGATTGAGGAAGAGATTGAGGCTGACGAGCTCAAAGATATAAAAAGAGATATTGAGAAGGACATCAAAGGTCATGGCGAAGGCAAAAAAGTCTCCTGACAAGATGACCTTCCTCGAACATCTCGACGACCTCAGAAAAAGAATATTTTACTCCTTCCTTGCCATTGTTTTTACAATTGTTCCGGCATGGTTATTCCATAAACAAATCTTCGATATCCTGGCTTTTCCTGTCAGCCAGTACCTTCCTGAAGGAGAATCACTCGCTTTCACCAAACTGACCGAGCCCTTTATGGTTTATATTAAAGTATCCTTTTTGGCAGCGATTTTTGTCATTTCACCTGTCATCTTTTTCCAATTCTGGAAGTTTGTTGCTCCAGGCCTTTACCAGAGAGAAAAAAAATATGTCATTCCTTTTGTTTTCTTCTCATCGACCTTTTTTGCCGCCGGAGCCATCTTCGCTTACTATGTGGTTTTCCCCTTTGCCTGCCGTTTTTTCCTCGGTATGGGGGCTGATTTTCAGCCGGTTATCAAGATGGAAGAATACTTCAGCCTGGCTATCCGAGTGATCCTAGGAATCGCTCTGGTTTTCGAACTTCCTACCCTGGTCTTCTTCCTCTCCCGTATGGGTTTGATTACCGCTAAATGGATGACGAAAAAATTCAAATACGCCTTCCTGGCTATCTTTATCATCGCAGCTATCATCACTCCCACCCCTGATCCGATCACCCAGAGCATCGTTGCTGTCCCTATGCTCTTCCTTTACGGGCTGAGCATCCTGATCGCTTTTTTTTCAGAGAAAAGAAAAAAAGAGAATGTAAAAGAGTCAGAATCTAAGGAAGATTTAGCCGGATAGCATGACCGGTTCGATAAAAAAATTAAGGCCATGTTTTCCCTCCTATCTTACTGGTCAAAAATAAAATCAGGAAGTTCAATTCGAAATTATATTAAAAGTTTACCCATATTTTTCAGAAAATGAAAAAAGAAGTGAGACTTATTGGCTTAACAGGAACAAACGGCGCAGGTAAAGGGGAGGCCGCTGCTTATTTTAAAAAAAAGGGATACACCTGCTTCTCGCTCTCGGATTTAATCCGCGAAGAACTTATAAAAAAAGGAAAAGACGTAACAAGGGATAACCTGATAAAAATGGGAAATCAATTAAGAGAAAAAGGCAGCCCTGAAATTCTGGCAAGACTTATTCTGAAAAAGATCAGAGGAAGAGCTGTTATAGACAGCATTCGTAATCCCAAAGAAATTGATTACCTGAAAAAACAAAAAAACTTTATTCTGTTGGCCATCGACGCGCCTGTTGAGTTAAGATATAAAAGAGCAAAAAAAAGAGGGAGAGAGGAATCCGTCTCAACCCTTCAGGAGTTTATAGAAAAAGAAGCAGAAGAGAAAACAAACCGCCAAAAAGGGCAGCAGCTTCTGAACTGTATAAAAATGGCAGATTTTGTTGTTATTAATGACGGCTCCCTCGAAAATCTGCACAAAAAGCTGGAGAAATTGATATGAAACCAAAAAGAATTTCCAAGGACGAATATTACCTGGGTATTGCCGAGGAAGTTGCACGGCGCAGCACCTGTTTCCGTAGATCCATAGGTGCTATCATTATCCGGGATGACCAGATCATCTCCACAGGATATGTGGGAGCACCAAGGAAAACAAAGGACAGCCTCGAACATGGTTCCTGCCTCAGAGACAAGTTGAATATCCCCCACGGCCAGCGATATGAGCTGTGTCGAAGCGTCCATGCTGAACAAAACGCAATTATTAATGCTTCCCGGGCCGGAGTTAGCCTTTTAGGAGGCGACATTTACATCCACGGCAGCATTCCAGGCAAATTTCAGCCGATAAATGCCTATCCATGTTTTATATGCAAAAAAATGATCATAAATGCCGGTCTAAACCGTATTATCTGCTCCACAGAGGTTGGGAAAATGAAAATTTTCCGTGTTATTGACTGGATTAAAGAATGGCAGGAAGGTGACATCATCGATGACAACCATCACTACGGCTGATATAATCAAAACCTCATCCAAAACTCTATCCTGATTACGAGTCGAAAATAAATAAAGGACTTTAAAATGAACTCAAACAGAATCTTCTTTACTTCTTTTATAATCCTGGCTTTTCTTTTCCTGGCATTCAAGGTTTCTCCGTCATGGAGACAAGAGGACCAGCCAGTCTCTAAAACCAAGGTCAACCTGCTCCAGCTCCTGGGAATCACTCCTTCTTCAGAATCTGTTGATTATGTCCAGAATAAAACTGAATTCCAACTTCATACCCTGCTCACAGAACAACGCCACCTCAAAACATGGAATCTAAGCAATAGAATTCAAAAGGACTGTGAAAGCGGCCTTCAAATGCTTTTCTCTGTGGATGATGACATCGTTAAAAGGCTTGAAGTTTTAATCCGAGAACCGGCCCTCCTGGAACAGGCTGTCCAGGCTGTTGAAGAAACTCTTCTATCCAACCACAAAATATATATTTACGGCTGTGGTGCAACTGGCCGTCTGGCTAAACAGATGGAAAGCACCTTCTGGCGTCCTTTCTGGAAAAAAGTCAAAAGAAGGGGAAAGATCTGGTCAAAAATCAAACCTCATCTGGGAGAGTTCATCGAGGAGCATCTTATAGGAGAGATGACAGGCGGAGACCGGGCACTGATCAGTTCACTCGAGGGATTTGAAGATTTGCAGCTTATCGGACATCTCCAGCTTGAAGACAGAAAAATTAAAAAAGGAGATGTTGTTTTCTGTGTAACCGAAGGAGGCGAGACTTCTTCTGTAATCGGAACTATCTTATCCGCTTTGGATCAGTGGAAAAAAGCCAAAACCTATGACCCAAAAAAAGCCAAAAAAAAGCTCTATTTTATTTATAATAATCCCGATGAAATACTCCATCCTTTTTTGAGAAGCCGAAAAGTACTCGAAGAACCAGGTATAACAAAAATAAACCTTACTACAGGACCTCAGGCTATAACCGGTTCAACACGTATGCAGGCTACCACGATTGAAACTTTTGTTGTAGGTAATATTTTGCAAACTGCACTTGACCGAACTTTAAGAAAATTCCTCTCTAATAAAGACATGTCAAAACTCGGCTTCAAAAAGGAACACACCCTGGAGAAAAAGCTAAAAGAATTTTCTCTTATCCTGAAAGAGGTCAAAAACAACCTTCCTGCAATAGCCAAATTCACTAAACTTGAAGCTTCTACTTACAAAACAGGGCATTTCTCAACCTATTTTGCCCAGGAAGGACTAATTACAGTCTTTATCGACAGCACGGAAAGAAGCCCGACCTTCCGCCTTTTTCCGCTGGACACAGTTAAAGAGGAAAAAAGGAAAAGCTGGATTCAGGTCTGGACTCCTGCTGCTAATCTCAAACAAGCCTGGCAGGCTTTTCTTGGGAGATCATTCAGAGGGCTCTCATCAGGGTTCTATAAAAAGCCCTTTGAAACAAAGATCGAGGATGCCTATCTAAAAAAGGCAGCCCTGGAAAGCCTAAAAAATGCAGGAAATAACCAGCAGTCTCTCTATAATTTTTCTTTTTCTGATTTCAACCTTAAAAACCGAGGTCCCGAGCAGGGAGACCTGGGAGTTTTGGTTTTAATCTCCCCTGAAGAGAAGTTACTTAAAAAAAGTAATTCCGATTTCCGCAAATTCATCGAACTCTTTTCAAAAGAGGGGGCAGCTACAGCCATGATCCTGATCACAGATAATTCCCAAAAGTCCATATTTAAGCTTATTCGAAAAATTCATGGTTTTGATCCAGAAGGAGACGATTCTCTGGTCTTTGTACACATTAAAAAAAATAACGACCCCCTCGGCATCAATCAGCAGATAGCCCTTAAAATTCTCCTCAATGCTCATTCAACAGCAGTCATGGCTCGCCTGGGAAAGGTCATCGGAAATACCATGACCAATGTCAGTCCGAGCAATCTCAAACTTATCGGCAGGGCAACCTACCTTGTTCAATCTCATGTCAACGATGTCCTCAGCCGCCCTCAGTGGTTAAAACTATATGGAATCCAGAAGTCCATTTCCTACGGCGAAGCAAACGCTGTTTTGTTTGAGGCCATAGGGTTCCTTAAAGACAAAAAAAGAGAAGCAGGTCAAACTGCAGAGGTTGCCCTCTCTATCATCAGGATCCTCGAGTCCCTTCGACTTAAAGAGAGAGCTTCCCAGGAAGAGGCCTTGAGTATCCTTAAAAATATGGGTCTGAGCCAGTACCTTTTAAATGTCACTTCTCAACAGAATTAAATTGGGGACGGTTCTATTTTTTAATTGGAAACGGAAATAAATTGCGGGCCGCCCCTATTTATTCTTTATTTAATGGCGGCGGACGATTTCTTTGACCCTCATAAGCTGGACCTGAAAAGAACGCTCCATCTCTTCAAGGCGGCTTGAAATATACCTTATGGTTTCCTTAATGCTGGGTATAAGGATATGTTCTAAAGCATTTACCCGCCGGCGCGTGACTTCAATCTCATGAGAAAGAAGCTCAACGGCCTTCCATAGGCGGGCCATCTCCATCATATCCTTGAGAAGCTCCTTAGTCTTTTTTATGCCTATATCAAGCTCACTTTCTGTGTTAAGAAGGTCATAATCAGAGACTTCTTGCTCTTCAATTTCAAACTTTGGGATAGTTAGATTAAAAATCCTTTCTTTTTTTGTTCCCAAGATTAATTTTCCTTCTGGGATAAGCCTCTCCAGCTCTTCATGAGACATTCGACCCCGGGCAAGGACAAAAGAGAGGAACGCTTTTTTCAATTTTGAACTAATCCCTTCCTGGAGTTCATAAAGCTCACGCATTATCTGCAAGAAACGGCGCATTATTTCTTCCAGTTTATCTTTAAGAAGCTTATGCCCTCTCTCCGCCAGAATAAGGCGCCTGCGGAGCCTCATAAGCTCCATTCTGTTAGGATTGACAGAAAGTCTCATAACTTTTCAGTATAATACTTCTCCAAATATTCCGGACGAATTCTCTTGAGTTCAGCCCTTGGAATTGTTCGGAGAAGTTTCCACCCCAGATCCACCGTGTCTAAAATAGAACGCGATTCAAATTCACCCTGTCTTACAAATTCATCCTCAAAGAGGTCAGCAAATTTTAAATACAGCTTATCCAGATCACTCAGAGCCGCTTCCCCCAGGATCAAAGCCAGCTCCCTGGCTTCTTTTCCCCGCGCATAACAGGCAAAAAGCTGGTTAAGGACATCAGCATGGTCCTCCCGCGTTTTTCCTTCACCAATGCCTTTATCCTTAAGCCTGGAAAGGCTGGGGAGCACGTCTATGGGAGGATAGATTCCTTTCCGATGAATCTCGCGGCTGAGCATAATCTGCCCTTCCGTAATATAACCCGTTAAATCAGCGATGGGATGGGTTTTGTCATCTTCAGGCATAGTAAGGATAGGAATAAGAGTGATAGAGCCTTTTTTTTCTTTAATTCTTCCTGCTCTCTCATACATTGATGCCAGGTCTGTGTAGAGGTACCCTGGATATCCTCTTCGGCCTGGAATTTCTTTTCTGGCTGCGGATATTTCCCGAAGAGCCTCGGCATAAAAAGTCATATCCACAAGTATTACCAACACATGCATATCCTGCTCAAAAGCAAGATACTCTGCACAGGTTAAGGCGAGCCGAGGTGTTGCGATACGCTCAATGGGAGGTTCGTTCGCTAAATTTAAAAAGAGCACTGCTCTCTCCAGTGCTCCTGTGTTGCGGAAATCCTCTATAAAAAAGTTCGCCTCTTCAAAAGTAATACCCATAGCGCCAAAAACAACTGCAAATTTTTCCTTTTTTCCTAACACTGCTGCCTGACGCGCAATCTGGGCGGCAACCCTGGCATGGGGAAGACCGCTTCCCGAAAACAGGGGAAGCTTCTGCCCCCTGACTAACGGATTCATTCCATCAATGGAAGAAATGCCTGTCTGGATGAACTCAGAGGGGTAGTCCCGGGCGTCAGGATTTATTGGGCTTCCGGTGATATCGATCATTTTTTCGGCAATTATCTGTGGTCCATGGTCTTTAGGCATTCCTGAGCCGTCAAAAATCCGGCCAATAATTTCCTCTGAAACACCAAGCTGCTGGGAACGCCCTAGAAACCTTACTTTTGACTTATCCACATCAAGGCCCATAGTCCCCTCAAAGACCTGTACGATTGCTCTTTCTGTCGAAACATCAAGCACTGTGCCCCGTCGTAAAATTCCTTCTGCCGTTTCAATTTCCACTAATTCGCCGAATTTTACATCTCTAATTTTTTCCACAATAACCAAAGGACCAACAATATTGGAAACAGTCAAATACTCTTTATACATTTTCTTCTCTTATCCCTTTTTTCTGTAACAATTTCTTAAAAGCATCATCAACTTTTATATAGACCTCATGGATACCGGCATCCTCTTCAGGAAGAAATTTCATTTTTGAAATTTTTTCTCTGACTTCCAGCGCAAGAATCTCATCCAGAACTTCCCCCTCTTCCAAGGCGCTGATTCCTGAATGAAAAAAATGTAAGATTGTTCGAAGCATCAAATACTGCTTCCTCAACGAAGTATAAGTGTCCTGAGGATGGAAGGCATTCTGATGAAGAAAATCTTCCCGGATAGAGCGCGCAGATTCAAGAACAAGTCTTTCCCTGGCTGAAAGGGATTCAACCCCAACAAGCCGGGCAATTTCTTGAAGCTCTGATTCTTCTTCAAGAAGCTGCATGGCTTCCTGCCTGAGGTCAGTAAATTCTTCGGCTACCTGGCTGTTTAAATAGTCTTTTATGTTCTCTACGTACAGAGAATAGCTCAAAAGCCAGTTAATGGCAGGAAAGTGCCGCATGTTTGCCAGCCTGTCATCAAGAGCCCAGAAGACCTTGACCACCTTAAGTGTAGCCTGAACAACAGGATCTGATAAATCCCCACCTGGTGGAGAAACGGCGCCCATAACACTCAGAGCTCCTAACCTCTTATCCGATCCCAGACAGACCACTTTGCCGGCCCGCTCATAGAATGCAGCAATACGGCTTGCCAGATATGCAGGATAACCTTCCTCTCCTGGCATTTCTTCCATACGCCCTGAAATTTCCCTCAAGGCTTCTGCCCAGCGGCTTGAAGAATCTGCCATAAGGGCAACAGAGTATCCCATATCACGGAAATATTCAGCAATAGTCATGCCTGTGTAAATAGAGGCTTCCCGGGCAGCAACAGGCATGTTTGATGTGTTAGCTATTATGACAGTCCTCTCCATAAGAGGCCTGCCCGTATGGGGATCTTCCAATTCTGGGAAGCTGAGGAGCAGGTCAGCAACTTCGTTCCCTCTCTCTCCACATGCAACAAATACAATGATTTGGGCGTCCGACCATTTGGCGAGCTGATGCTGAACAACAGTTTTTCCACTGCCGAATGGACCAGGCACACATCCCGTTCCACCTTTCGCCAGAGGAAAAAGAGTGTCAAGGACTCTCTGCCCCGTAGTCAGAGGCTCATCGGGCATAAGACGCTCATAGACACCCCTGTTTTTCCGGATAGACCAGGTCTGAAACATCTTGAGCTCTTTTACTTCTTTTTGAGTCTCTATCCTCGCTACCGCTTCCTCGACTAAAAATTTGCCCTTTTTTATTTCCACGATCTTTCCAGCTGAACCTTCAGGAACCATGATTTTATGTTTAATGAGCGGTGTTTCCTCCACTTCCCCTATAATATCTCCTTCTGCAACATCTTGACCTTTTTTGGCCGTAGGATTGAACCCCCATTTTTTCTCCCGGTCCAGAGGCGGCAGTTCGATACCTCGTGTGACAAAGTCTCCTTCTTTACTTCTTATGATATCAAGAGGCCTCTGGATTCCATCATAGATGGAACTCATCAAACCCGGGCCCAGTTCCACACTTAAAGGCTTCCCGGTTAAAAACACAGGTTCCTCTGGACCGATGCCTGTTGTATCCTCGTAGACCTGGATAAAAGCCATGTCTTCTCTGAGTTCGATTATTTCTCCTATTAGTCCCAGTTCTCCGATTTTGACCATGTCATACATCTTGGCTCCCAGACATTCTGAGGCAACAACCAATGGACCTGCGACTCGAATAATTTTACCTTGTTTCATCTTCTCCTCTTCTTTTAACCAAAGAATCCGAACCTGTGGCTTTGATGGCAATCTCTCTCATTTTTTTCTCAAGGTAGTCCGTAACCTCCCTGTAATCCGAAAATCCGACCACCACAGGGCAAAACTTCTCTCTTAACCTTTCTCTATCCTCCTTCAGAGGCTCAAAGAGGTCTTCTTCCAGAAAACAAAGAGCAAAATTTTCCTTTTTTAGGGATTCCATGACTTTTTTAGCTTCTTCCACGCTCTCTGGAGAAAACACTTTTATCCCCAGAGCTCTTAAAGCAAAAACAACATCGGCCTTTCCTACTACAGCAACTTTATCAAACATATGTCTCGCTTACCCTTTCCTTTAAAATACCGGGAGGAATCTGATTGATCTTCCCAACACCGAGAAGCCTCACCATATTAAGTTCTTTCCTCTTTGCCAGTCCATATGCAAAAACCGGCTCAGGCCCAAATACAATATATTTAGCCCTCTTCAGGTACTCCAATAAAAAATCCTCAATTCCGCGTTCCAGCTCTACAAATGTTTCTCGCTCTTCAAGAACATCTGTCGCTTTTGTCCAGAGCTCATAATAGGGAGTGGCTTTAAGTTTCTCTCCGATCTCGGCAAAAGAAAGGTCAAAGTTCCGGAGTAAAATTTTATCATCCAGAAAACCGCCTTTTAAAATTCTTTTTTCAAACTTATCTCTGGTTAAACCTGAATACTTCACTCTACAAAACATCTTAATATTGCCCAGATCGATTTTATGCCGGATATAGTCTTTTATAAAAGAATATCCGGACCTCTCGGCAATTAACACCGCCTTGTCAGGGCGGCTTTCTTCAAGGAATATTTTCAGGATGTCCTCTTCAAGGAGAATTTTTTCTATCAAACGATAAAGATTCTCTTCTTCTTTTTTTATGTATTCATCCAGCTCGTTCGAATCCTTGATCTTAACAATTTCCTCAGAGTATTTTCCTGCATCAAAAATAACCTTCATAGCGGAGGAGAAATCACTCTCCTCGGATGCCTCTCTGAAAACAGCCTTCTCAACCAAATCTTTCTCCAGCACACGCACCCTTCCCACAGCATAAGCATAATTGAGCCTGGAGGGTTTTTTCATATTTTTAAAACCTCCAGGATTTCATTTTCCAGTCTGGAACGAAGTTCTTCTTTTAACTTTTCTTCGTCATAGGGCTCTTCTTTCTCTCCCTCTTTCATGATAATCTTCCTTTTAAGCCCCTTTTTTTCTAAATTTTCCTTCTGGAAAGCTCTCTCCAGAACTTCATTAATAAGTTCTTTTTTCCGCGAGAGAATGTTGATTTTTTTCTCCAAGCGAGATTGTGTAACCAGACGGCTGGCTTCAAGCCGGCCCTGTCTCTCCGCCTCTTTTACCAGCACTTTCACCAACTCCGAAGCCTCTTTTCGAGCTTTTTCTTTTATTTCTCCGGCTTTCTCCTGGCTTTCATGAATAATTTTATCTGCTTCCGCCTGGGCATCATCTAAAATTTTTTTCAGTATTTTCTCTAAGCTCATGTTTTTCTTAAAGCTTCTAAAGCTTTATACCGTTAAGAAGGAGAATCGTAATGAGCAATCCTAACACAGCATACGTCTCCACCAAAGCCGCCATAATAACAGGTTTCATGAGGTCTTTTGGCTGTTTTGCTACCATGTAAACACCAGAAGCACAGACTTTTCCCTGATGAATTCCTGAAACCAGACCGGCGAATGCAACCGGCAGGCAGGCAATAAGAACTTGCCAGCCCTGGTAAATCGTAAGAGATTTTAGGGCTTCTCCTACCAGGCCAAGTTTTAACATGACTAAAAAGGCGCTTAAAAATCCGTAAATGCCTTGAGTTCCTGGAAGGGCCACCAATAAGAGTAGGCTTCCGAATTTTTCCGGGTCCTCACTCATAACTCCACTGGAAGCCTGACCTGCAAGTCCAACACCAATGGCTGAACCAATCCCACCTAGCACAACGGCAAGCGCTCCTCCGAAAACAGCTAAAGTAAATCCTAACGCCATTTCTGTCACCTCCTTAGATACTTTTTAAACTAATCTATTCAGATAAATTCAACAAACTTGCTTTCAAGCTCAAAAGGTTTAAAAGGCTTGCCTCCAGATTTAAAAAATTTACTGAAAAACTCAACAAACTGAAGGCGCATAGAATGAACAAACCCGCCCAATAAGCTGATTCCCAGGTTGAACAGGTGGCCGCCAATAAAAATCAAAGCTGCCAACAACCATCCAACCCATGGGATTGCTAGGGCTGTCTGGCAGAGAGTGTTTACCACCATAGCGATAACAGTAGTGGCTAGCCCCAGAGCAAGCAGGCGTGAATAGGAAAGAACATCGGCTAGATACCTGGAGATATCATATAGGCTATACAGTCCTCCAAAAAAACGGGCAAAAGGATTGCGGCTGGGAGACGCAAAAAAAACAATTCCGGCCGCAGCTGAGAGCGATAAAATCCCCCAGATTGGCCTTTTGATCACAGCATAAAGAACAAGGGAAGGAAGGAGCAGCAACCATCCTCCCTGGACAAAAATGGACTGAAGATAAAGTTTGTTCTTTATTCCATTAATCATGTTCAACAGGGTTCCGAACCAGACCTGAAAAAAACCCAGAGCAAGGGCAATTCCTAAAAAAGAAAGGGGATCCTGGAGAGGGTCTAAAACCATAAGCTTCCGGATAGGGAATCCAAACCAGCCTCCGATCAGAGCTCCAAAAATAACAGTCGAGATTCCCAGGAGACAAAGAAGCTTCAAGAATTGAAGCAGGCTGCCCTTTGGTTTAGCAAATTTAATGAAGAATAGGCTTACTAGTGTTATCAATAGTCCGTAACCTGCCTCACTAATACACAAACCAACAAAGATGAAAAAAAATGGAGCCATTGGAAGAGTAGGGTCAAAAGAGCCGCGTTGTGGAAGTCCATAGAGTTTGGTTACTACTTCAAAAGGCCTGCTCGCCTTCGGATTTTTTAGGATAACCGGGGGATCTTCTTCAAGAATAGGTTCCCGCAAGTAAATCTCTGTCACTTCTGAATAAGGTTGAAGTTTGGATTTTAATTTTTTTGTATCTGAAGAACGGATCCAGCCTTCCATGAAAAAAACTCGTTCTGTCTCGCCAAGGAAACTAAAAGAGGATATTTTATCCCGCTCATTGAGAAGCACGTCATAAACAACCATGAGTTTTTGTTGATAAACAAACAGACTCTGCCCTTTTTTCTCAAGATCTTCAAGTCTTTTCCTCTTTTCTTCAATATCCACATCGATTTTTTTAATAACTTCTTTCACTCCGTCCTGTTTTTCGGCCCTGCTCAATATTGGCTCTGTGAAAAAAAGAGGGGAAAAGTTTAATTCTTTAAGAGTCTTTTCAAAATGATCTTTTTCCCTCTTTGGATAAATTAGCATTAGATAAAGGCTTCTTTTGTCCTGATCTATGACTTCAAACCAGAGAGATTCTTTTTTACTTATTTCCTGGAAATCTTCATAGCTTGAGATGGGCAAGGACCCAAGGAGAATTTCTGTCGAATCAGTTGGTCTTAAAGATTTAATAGGCAAGCTTAAACTTTTGATCGGATAAAGAAACTCTTCTTCTTTCTCTAAGAACTTGATCTCAGAAAGTAACTCATTGTGTTCATCCTCGAGTTTTTCAATCTTGTCTAAAACAGCAATAAAATCAAATTTTAATACTTCATTTCTTTTCTGGCGCTCCACCTGCGGTTTTTGAGTAAAGAGCTTTTTTACAAATCCCTTTCCCTCCCACCGGGAAAGATAGTCCAAAACATGGGATAAACGATGAAGTCTGTGCTCAAGCTCAGTTACTTCTGTGGAGGAAGATTGAAGCTCCAGCTCTTCAAAATCTGCTTTCTCAATTTGAATTAGCCCCTCTTCTTGAATAGAAGAAAGGACCTCCATTTTTACGCAAGCATGGGCAAGGATCTGTACTTTCAGAACCTCGGCAATAGCCATGCGCTAAAGCGACTCTCCCCCTAAGTAGTTATTTATTTTTTCCGCAGCTTTTTTGACTGCTTCGGACATTGTTTTTTCTGCTCTCTGACGCAGAGCCTCAGTATCCACCTCTGCTTTCTTCCTGATTTTTTCTGCTTCTTTTGCTGCTTTCTGGATTATAATATTCTTTTTTTCTTCAGCCTTTTTCCTGGCTTTTGCTAAATAATCTTCTTTGATTTTTTTTGCCTCTTCAAAAGCATCCTGAACTATTTTTAAAGCTTTCTTCCCCCGAGTTTCTTGAATTAATCTTCGCGCCTCCTCTTCAGCCTCCTTTATCTTCTGAAGGGCAGCAACAGCATCATCTTTTACTATTTCTTCACCCATTTTTAATAGCCCTTTACCTGGTCGTTAATCCAATCCCTCTTTTTCTCAAAAAGAGCCTCTTTTTGCCTTTCCAAAATAATCTTGATTCGCTTCAATTAAATACGGAAGTGCTATTATATCCAATGCCTTTACCTTTTTAAAGGGAAAAATATTCCTCAAACTTTAACGCTTAATCAGAATATTTTCCCTTTATACGGTTTATCCTTTGGGAGTAAAAAAAATGAACCGTCCCCATTTTTACCTGCAGGGGTTTGATTCATCAAGCCCATATTTTTAATCGTCCAAATAATTGGGGAAGTTTGGTAAGTCGGACATTAGTATTGAAAAAAAGAAAAGAATATTTTTATTTTTTTTAGGGTAAAAAGGTCGTATAGAGATAATAGGCCCTGAAATCCAGCTTCTTTCGCTTTACTTCCTTTTCCAACTCTCTAAAGGGAGATTTATAATCAAACAAAGAAGATTTAAAAAGCACTAAAGCTCCTGCTCTGATAACATCACGAAGCAGGGAAAAATCCATTTCATTTTCCAGGTGAAGAACAAGATTTAGTCCAACAGAAAGTAAAAATTTCAATTCATCCAGAACCAGAGCTGCATTCTCAGATTCTCGAATGCTTAAATCGGTAATATGAATCCAGGCACCATTTCTTCCCAGTTCTTCAAAGGAATGTTCTAAGGTGCCATTATGATAATAAACAAGCCAGCCCCCGCCTTTCTTGCATGCATAAGCCAACTCATTAAGTTGAGCTATCTCCCTTTCCCTTACTCTGTTGGTGCAATAAAGATAGATCCCGGTTCTTCCCATTTCAAGGAGGTCAAAAAAAGAAATCGAATCCTGCTCTTCATCTGGCTCAAAAGACCCATGAAAAAAATATCCAAAAATCGCTCCGCCTTTTTTACATGCTCTGTTCACAAGATCAAATTCAGATAAATTTTTCCTAACTTCATCTGAAGTATAAACGTCAGCACCAGCTCCAGCGAGCCACTCAAGCTGGAAGCGGTCAAGATTACCAGAGTCAATCAGGCGAAACCGGAATCCTTTTTGACGGCAAATTTTCACTGAATCTAAAAGGCTTGGAAATTCATACTGGTCATCCCGGACAGTTATATCCTCTCCTTTTTGAGCTCTGGAAAGAATCTTATAAGCCTTCTCAGGAAGTTCCAGGCTTTTATCCTTCAGATTTTCGTTTTCCATTTATTTCTTATTTTTTTCAGTTTACATTTTTTTCATAAACTGAAATATCTTCCCTTTACTTTTCTCTTTTGCCTCCTCTGGCCTTTAAGCTGAGAGTCTCGAAACATATAGCATCGCATAAATGGTATGTCAAGTTAAGCACCTTGAAAAAAAAAGCCTTATCTTTTATTATCTGGCATAGAGCCATTGGAAATGAAAAAAGGCATCGTACTTTACTCTGGAGGCATAGATTCAACAACCGCTATCTACTGGGCTCTTAACCAATATGAAAAAATCTCTGCTCTAACATTTGATTACGGACAGCGCCACAGGATTGAAGTAATTATGGCTGGAAATTTAGTGCAAAAGCTAAACATCCCTCATAAGATACTAAGGATAGACCTCAAACAGATCGGGGGCTCAGCCCTCACCGACAACAAGCTTCCCTTGCCTAAGTACGAAAGAATGGAAAAAATCGAAGAGGGTCTTCCCCTGACATATGTCCCCTTCAGAAATGGTATATTTCTGGCTTTGGCTTCAGCCTGGGCTGAAGTCGAGGGAATAAGGGAGATTATCTGCGGCTTTAATATCATAGACTCCCCGAATTATCCTGATACCCGGGATCAATTCGTAAAAGCAATGCAGGAAGCTATAAACCAGGGAACAAGAATATCACCCGACCAGGAAATAACTAAAATCCTCGCTCCTTTTGTAAATAAAAAAAAATCAGAAATTATAAAGGAAGGCCTTGCTTTGGGAGCTGATTACTCTTACTCCATTTCCTGTTATTCCGGAGCAGAAATTCCCTGCCAGAAGTGCTCCTCGTGTATGCTGCGTCAACAAGCCTGGGAAGAGACCGGATTAAAAGATCACTTAATTCTCAGGCTGGAGAAAGAAGGGAAAATATGAGCTGGATATTAAAAGTAAAGGAGAAATTTCAGGCTGCGCACTTTTTAAAAGAGTATAAGGGAAAATGTGAAAAAATCCATGGGCATACTTTTCAAGTAGAAGTGGAGATCGAAGTAAAGGAGCTTGACAAAACAGGGATAGGTTTTGATTTTGCCGTAATAAAACAAAAATTATCTGAAATCCTGCCCGACCATACTCTCCTCAACGAGGTTTATGATTTCAACCCATCCGCTGAAAATTTAGCCCGGAACTTTTTTAATGAATTAAGAAAGCTCTTCCCTGTAAAAAAGGTGACGGTCTGGGAATCAGAGGATGCCTCAGCCACATATTCTGAAAATAACTGAAATATTTCCTTCCATCCAGGGGGAGGGCCTCAGACAGGGCGAAAATACCCTCTTTATTCGCCTTTCAGGCTGCAATCTTAAATGTTCCTTCTGTGACACAAAATACGCCTGGCAGGAAGGGAAAAAATATCCAACAGCCCAGGTCCTGGAAGAGATTAAAACATTAAAGCGCCGCTTCCCAGCACGATGGGTTTGTCTCACAGGAGGAGAACCGCTCGTTCAGGATGTGTCTGAATTAGTAAAAGGTCTAAAGGAAGAAGGCTTTAAAGTCCAGGTTGAAACAAATGCCACGTTTTACCGCCCTCTGCCAGTAGACTGGTATTCTATTTCTCCCAAGCCAGACAAATATAACTACCGGCCAGAGTACAGGGAGAAAGCTAGAGAGGTAAAAATAATTTTGACAAAAAATTTGGATTTTGAACTGATCCGCCAATTAAGAAAAGAATTTCCTGAGAGGACACCTCTTCTTCTCCAGCCTCAATCCAACAGGAAATGGAGTGTGGAACTGGGATTAAAACTCCTTAGGCAGGCTTTGACAGCAGAGCAAAAAAATATAAAAATCTCAATTCAGCTCCATAAAATATTTAGTTTGCGATAGATCTAGATAGCCAGAGCATAAAACTCTGGACATCATCTCTTAAGATGACAGAAAATGAAAAAAATCATCTTAAAATTCATCACAAGAGGCGATTGATTTACCCTTAAAGCTATGCAACAATATTTTCTCATCAAAACAAAAAAAT
>JADHWO010000099.1 GCA_016783445.1 Candidatus Aminicenantota bacterium | reverse complement strand
TCTTCAACGTGTAGGAACTTTCTACCGTCTGTAAGGACTCTATCATTTGTCCTGATTCGGACTACTGGGTTTTCTATGTCGGAATAAGCACTGTGTCCGTCTTCCCAAATCTTTTTACCAATACCCCATCTATATTTTTTCCACTCAGGCATTAATGACTCTATTTCTTTTGTTATCTTTGTGCGTTCTACATTACTTATGCCTTTTTTCCCTAGTTTTGTTTCTAATTCAGTTATTTTTTTATCTAAGTAGTCAAATCTTTTTTGTTCAAAAAGGTTATTGAAAGGTGCAGTCACAAAGTATTCTTTATAGTTAGTACCACCTTGAAGTTGATAGTCGGAAAATTTAACATAACCAGATTCTTGGTCACTTTTTAAGTATTCTCTTGCTTCTTCTCTTGTCATCATTTCGCCGATTTCATCATCTAAGAGTGTATCTATGTCTTCTTCGGGTATTTCTTTTAGAATAAACTCTTCCAACGTTAGACTATTCATAGCAACAAACTCTTGCATTTCCTGTATAGTTACCTTGTCTTTGCCTTTCAGGAACTCATCTAACCCCATCCAGTCCATCTCAGCAGGTTTGACCTGTTGTTTTTTCAACCAGTTAGGAATTGATTGTGCTTTCATTTGGGTAGGAAACTTATTATCAACTGTTCGGGCAAGTTTAGAATAGAATACATCTGGTGCTGAGAACATCGCTGGTTGTAACTTTGTTGTGGGTACTTTCTGCTGTGCATAATAGCCACTCATCAATCTATCGTAGAAATCGTGGACTTTGTCTATGTTGCGGGTTTTACCGAATAAACGTCTTAATACTCTAAGTAATTTGTCTATGATACGTTTAACTTTACCCCTGAAAGTCTTTGTTCCGTTCTGATAGTTTATTATATCTTCGGCTCTTTTTTCTCTGCCAGGCATCGCTTTTTCGAGTTCTGCTTTCTCTTCTTCGGTCAGGAATAAATCCTCTGCTTTGTGAACTGCTTCGTGTAGGAATGTGTCTTTAGGATTGGCTCTGTTTTCTACAATGTCTATCCAACCATCGTGATACTTACCGAGAGCTTTACGGTTTTCGGATATTTCAGGAACTATCCTAATCCAGTCATCACCGAATATAGATTTGTTGAGTCTTATAAGTCGTTTCTTGGCAGCTTCGGATAACTGAGGTATTTCAATTGAGAGGGCTTCTCGGAAACGAACATCACTTGTTTTGTATATTTGTGTGATACTACGTATATTTCTTGGAAACATCTTGAGCCACTCATCTGTTTCTTCTACACCGAATATTTTCAACAGTGCACCTTTCTTTGAATCAGGGGTTTTATGAAACAAATCAGGAGTTGTTACCAAATCATGATAAGAGGTTATAGCACCTATCATTACATCTGACCATTTTGCACTGTAGCGATTAACTGCAAATTCTCTAATAAGACTTAATGTGAAATTGGAATATCTCTCCCTGGGTGTAACTTTTTCTCCTATTACTATTTGGTCTAACCAAGAAGTAAAATCACCCCTTCGTTCCACTATTGTTCTACCCCCAGTAGTGTCTAAAAATAAATATGTTCCTATAACAGCATCTTGTACATCCTTTATTATATTCCAATCATTCTCTTCCTCACCCAGAAATGGCATTATGGGAGTTAAAACATTTTGCACATCTTTTGGTAATGCCCTAAGCTTTTCCATAAAACCAGTAGGTGCACCTATCATTAGTCCAGATGTTACTACTTGTTCGAGTACATCAATGGCTTCTTTGGTAATGTGTCCTTTTTCCAACGCAGTTGAATACTGGTCTTTAGTTATTAATTCTTTTTCAAGTAAATAATGTAATGCATCTTCCGCATTATATTTCACTATTTTTCTAAAACTTAGTTCCTCCATTCCCTCGCCTATATGAGTTATCATATCAACTATGTTTTTTAACATACCTTTTGTTTTACGACTTTTCTGTACAATATTTTGGGGTATCATCTTTTGTTTACCACCAGTCTCAATATCAAGAGCTGTATAATTACCCAATTCTATTGCCTTGCCGTCTGATACATCAAGCATATTGACAAGAGCTGGTCTTTTCATTTTCTTTATTTCTTCGGCGTCTATTCCCAATTCATCTGCGTGTTCAATAAGATAGGCTTTATATTTTGCCCCAGAAGAATTATTAAACATTTTATAAGCCATTCTTATAAATTCTGCTCTATTGTTCCCCTGTATCACTTCCCCACGTGTATTGACTGAGATTACACCAGTATAAGCAGTTTCAGTAAGATGAGATAGTTTTTTGGGGTCCCACATATTAGGTTGTATTGTTTCTAATATTTCAATTGCACTTACTATATCATCTTCTCTTTCTTTTGGTTGAGCTTCTGGTATAAAATTGTCAATGTTCCTTATAAGTTTCTCTTGCCCAATATGTTTATGAGATGGTACTATATCTTCTACTTCAACAATCACTAAATTACCCTCTGGTTGTACTTTCTTTGCAAATAGTAAAGACTTTATCTTACCCACCAATTTCCGTTTTTTCTCACCTTTTTTGTTCTTTATTACTTTTCTTCTATATATTTTCTCTCCGTCCTTACCTTCTTTCCATCCTTTTTCTCTTTGTTCGTCTGGACTCTCTGGGGATCTTTTGGCTATCTTTTTCTCTTCTTTCTTCTTGCTTATCCCCTCAAATTGTTTCCTTATATCATCTTTGGCTATTTGTTCAGCTTCTTTCAGTATAACATCTTTTTTGGCGACTAATTCATTATATAATTCAGGATTGCTTTCAGCCAGCGGTGCAACTCTTTTGGTAAATTTCATTTCTAAATCTTTTGACACCAATCCCGATACATCAGATTCTTTATTTTCAGGGTTTATATACTGTTTCAGATCCACAAGTATATCCGCAGCTATTTTATTGGGTAAATCCGTTTTAATCTTCTGTACATCTGTCGGCTCCAAAACACTTTCGATAGAAATATTAATTCCTTTATCTGGTGTTCGTTTTACAACACCCTTACTACGCCTTATGGCATTATAGGTTACTCGGTTCTTCAGGTCACCAAGATCAGCATATTTCTTGATTCCCTCTGCAAATTCCTGGAAATCCATTTCATCGTTAAGTTCAAGCAAGAACGAAAAATCATTTATGCTCTCTCTTACAAATTCATTTTTATCTTTTGTGGGAGATGCTTTTATTGCTTTCTCAATTTCCTCGTCCGCCATGATATAATCTTGGTCTTTCTTTTTCTCCACTTTATTCTCTGCTATCCACTTCTCAGCATCTTCTTTTTTCCAAAACATTTTGTCTTTTTCAAAATAATCCTTGCCACCGACACCCTTTTGTCCTTTTTTCAATTTTATCTTATAAGATACTATCCAATTCCCATCCGAGCGTTTACCTCTTATATTCTGTGGCTCACCTATTTCAATTATGTTATCAACTTCGGTTGTCTCTTTACGCAAAATTTCTGGAGGTGGTTTAATTAATATTGTTTTATCAGTATCCCATTCCCCATCTTTAGTAATTTCATTTGCTTCTAAATCTTCATTTAGAGTATTGGGATCTTCTCCGTGTAAATCACCAATTCCAATTACAGGAGTCCTCTCTGGCTGTTCAATTCTGCTTTCTGCTTTCTTTTCTTTAAAAAGTCCAGGGTAATCAGCCTTAACATTATCATCTATTGTCTTACCACCCTTTAACGCTTTTTCAACTCCTTTTTTGTGAAGCTTTTCTGCAGTATTCCTTTTATCTTCTCCTTCTCTTCTTACATATTCACCAACCCACTCCTCTTTGGTAAATAAATGTGGGTTTGCTCTAAACTCTGTTGAATAGTCTAATTTTGTTATGTCTTTCTCTAATATACTTTTCTTGGGCTTTTTCTCAATTTTTTCTTTCTTCGTGGGAAATTCTTTGAGGAACTGTTTGCTTATTTCTCTACGTAAATATTCCTTCTTTGTTATTTTATCTACTTTACCAACAAGATTAAACTTACCATCTCTTAATATATTCTTATCTTCCAAATCTTTTACAAATGAATCATCAACTATGTTTTCCTCTATCATTGTGTTAATAATAAATTTGAGGTCTTTGCTCTCCAATGTTCCCATATAGTAGTCGAGACTTCCCTCACCTTCTTCCGCAATCTCGTACATATCTTTTAACTTAGATGTTACTGGTTCTTTTTCTTCTTCTAATACTTCGGTTTCTAAAATTGTTTTTCTATTTTTTTCTATCCAGTTAATAGCATCGGTGCTTTTTATAAGAGCATTACTATAGTTTTCCGCCTCCTCTAATGTCATATCTGACATTGATTCTTTGTCCGTTACATGTTTCTTATATGCTCTTATTAACTTATCAAATACTGGCTTATTCTCCTTGCCTTTTAGCCCAAGCTTTTCTCGGATAAACCTTTCTTTCTTGTGAGCCCCAATAAAAAATCCTCTTTTTTTCTTTTCTTGCTCTTTTGTTAATTCTTTAGCTGGCTGTTTTTCTTTTTTAGTTTCTTCAAATACTACTATTTGTGTTCCGTCTGCACCTTCTATACCAATGAATCTGTGCCAACCATTGTCAACATCTTTTACATTATCTATCGCATAAACACCCTTGTATCCTTTCTTTTTCGCATATTCCTCAATCTTTTTCCCAATCTCGCCTAGTTTTGCCACAGATTCTTTCGATGATAATCCGTCTATATCTACACCTACGTCGGCGGCAATTTCTTTATAATTATTTCCATCTATTACCAGCAAATCGTCTGTTGACACTTCTGTTTCATCTATTTCTTCTCCGTATATTTTGGCTGATGCTTTGTTGGTGAAAAAATATTTTCCAGAGCCTAAAACCTTTAATCCCCTTGATTTTACACCACCACCAGTTCCCCTATATACTTTAACTTTTTTACCTTCAGATACTTCGGCTTTTTCTTCTGTTGTCTTAACAGGCTCTTTTTTTAAAGCAGCTAATTCTTTATCATATTTAGCGTTGATTTCTTCTATTTTCTTGGTATCAGTTATATCCTTTAACTCTTCTTGCCTTCTTCCTTCTATCTCTTTTTCTTTTTTGCTTAATTCTTCTTTTGCCTTTTCGGCTTCTTTTTTTATCTTTTGCTCTTTTATAACTTTCTTATTGTATATAAAATTGTTAATGACCTTCAGTGTTTCATCATCATTCTCTACAGCAATCTTTGTGGTACTGCCCTCATCAATAGCTTTTGTTATTGAGGAAAAAGCATCTTTAAAAAAATCGTCTTTGTTTTTATATTCTTTGCCGTCTAAATAGTAAAGGGGTTTCCCCTCTCTTTGATCTATCACTTTAATATATTGTGCATTTAATTCTTTCCATTCTTGTTTAACTTTCTGCTTATCTTCTTCTGTTAAATAATTATCCAATACTCCACGTTTGTTCCTTATCCACATTTCATCTAACAACTTCTTGGCATCCATAAGGTCATCTAAATTACCACTCGCTATATTCTTTCTTACCTTTATGGCAATTTCGCCCAACTCTTTTGCAAACTTCTTGGACCCTTTCTCCGCACCATGTAATAAACGATAATGATCGCCAACACCTTCTAACGAAACCTTATACTTTAGTGTCCCCTCTTCAGCAAGACTCAGATTCTCTGAAAGCCTTTTCCCCGCTCTTTTCCTTGAAAGCTCAGATAATTTTATTTTTACATCTTTTTTATTAAATTCATATATTTCATTATCTACTCCCCTAACACTAAATTTACCTTTTTTTGGATTTATCATATCCAATGACACGCCACTATCCCAGACAACTTTATATTTATCACCAGTTTCTTTTAACTCTATGGTAAATGGTATTGCTCTACCTTTTGCATCCAAGAGGGTATAACCAGTTATTGTAGATCCTTCAAAGAATCCTGCAGACATAGTACCAGAAACAATAGCTTCCCAAACACCTTCTCCTAATTTCCAATCATTTTTTAGACCCATAATGTTGTCTGCAAGGTTTGTCCAAAATTGGTTAGCACCTTCTTCCAAACCCTCAACAGCCATTTCGTATGCATGAACAGTTGCCACTGCGGCACCTTTTTTGGCAATATTTTTCATAGTAGACAAAACACCTTTTTTGATAAAGGTTGTTTTGCCCATTTTCATCAAAATTTGTTTACCACCATCTATTCCAGCTGTAGCACCAAGCATTTCTGAACCAGCTTCACCAATACCGTGGATAAAAGCATTTGCCCATTTAATCCCTTCGGGAAGGTCTTTATAAAATCTATCTAATTCATACTTTCTTGCTCCCGTAGTACCAGGCATCATTAAACCAAAGCCAATATATGGATGTCCGCTAAGATGTGCTATCATTGCAACAGAAGTAATTGGGGCTGATTGAAGTGCTTGTCTGTATGATAAATCAAATGCTTGTTTCCAATTCCCCTCAGCCATTAAACCCGTTACTCCCTTCTCATCCCCAGGTCTAGTTTTCGTAAGGGCTTCCATTCGTCTTAGGTCTTTCTCTCCTATTTTCTCTAACGCATCCCAACCAAAAGCATCTCCTATTAGTTTTTCCGTACCACCAAACAAGTGTAAATACCCAGCCTCCCACGATGCGAAGTAAGGATGTCTTTTTGCATATTCCTTAGCTGGTATTGCTTCTTCTTCTAACCACCTTTCTTGATGTTTTGCTATTTCCTTTTGTTTTTTTACTTCTTCCTCAATAGCTGGCATAACAGCATCTAAGCCAGCATCTATTTTCTCTTTATTTATAGAACCATCTTCATTAAATAATTGATACTCTTCCGCCACATCTTGGTATAATTCCTTCACTTCTTTTTCGTAACGGGGCTTTATGTCTTTATAGTCGTATAATATCCTTATCTCACTTTGAATATCTTTAGGAAATAGGTCCCAATAAGAATGATTTGTTCTTTGAAAATAGTCAAGAAGTTTTTCGTCTGTTCCTGCTTGACTGGTATATCTAAATAAATTCTTTAAATTTAATACTTTTTCCCGTTCTTTTAATTCTAATGTTTCATAACCGTCTTTTACCAATAACTCAATAGCCTCTTCACGAGACATAGACGCAGTAGATGTTTCTGGATGGAGCTTTCTTACTTCAAGAAATATATCATGGTCAGGACAAGTCTCCAATGGACATGATACAGTTTCTTCCTTGGTCGTTAAAAAATGTTCTTGACGTCCAAAATCGCTAAAATCATCTTCTGATCTGTCTGATTGTAAATATGTTTTAACTCTAAGGTCTGCCAATCTACGTCTTGAGTCCAAATCTCCAGTAGCAACGTTGGTGAATGCCAATTTTACATATGACGGTGGTTCTCTTTTTTCTTCACCTAATGTGGGTAAATCAGTCCAGTGCTGTTTAGCGGGTGATGGTGGAATAATATAGTCGCCAACAACACCTTTAACATCAGCAATCATGTCCTCTCTTGTTACGCCGTCTTCTCTTAAATCATCCAGAGTTGGATTACCTGTATACACACCCTCGTGAAGTAAAATTGCCAATAGTCCCTCGTCCGATTCTTCCTCTGGTTTCTTGCTGACTATTGTTATTGGTCTTAGTTTAACTTTGCCCAACCCCTTTATAATCCTTCTTTCAAGATCACCCTCTATTTGTGTTCTTTCATTATCCCATTTTTCTAATTGCTTTTCTCTTTCAACCTTTTTCTGAAATTGTATACCAGAAACTTTATAAGAATATTCAGACGGTACTGTATAATAATTACCATCATATCCTTTAATAATATGATAACCTTCAGAAGTTAATTTACTTTCAACCTCTCTTATGCGAGGATTGTACTTCCCTATCAGAACCCTTGATATAGGAACTTCTTCTGGCATATCACATCTCTCAAGGTCAGACTTACTCATTATATCAAGAGATTCTTCTGGAGTAAGTTCTACAGTAGAAGGCATAATACGATTTTCACTATCAACATTTATCCCCTTCTCAAGTGCTGTTTCATAATCATACCCCTCTCCCGTAGGATCAAATGTTTCAAATAAATGCTTTTTGTTAGGGAATGCATTGGCTAAAAAATCACTCTTTACCAACTCGAGATTATCCTTTGCCATTTGGTCTGTTACTTCTTTGGGATATGTGTAGTGTTCGTTGTGTACAGCCATAGGGTCTACCATAGCCATAAGTTCTTTATCACTCTTTAGATACTTCCCAAATAACATATTTAATATTTCAGTTTGTCTTTCTACGGTAAGTGATAAAAAATCTTCCGATGATAAATAGTCTCTTATTGTTAATTCGTTTGTGTTTTCTTTCGTGCCGTTCATGTATTTTGTCCTATATTACTTTTCGGGTATAAATTGCTTGTGAAGATTCTTTCCGAAAGTACCAGTCCACTCTCCCCAACCTCTATTAGAAACAGATAAAATATGTGCTGCTGCTTTAATATTCGTTTCTGGATCAAGTAAGTCTTTTGCGTCTTTAATAATACCTGCTTCTTTTAACGTTTTTTCCCAAATCTTATAATTTATCTGAAATAGACCGTAACTATTTTCCCACTTATTTTTTCTATGGCTATTAGAATCTCCCGAAGACTCGGCAGTCAGAACCGCTAATGCTGTGCTCCGTTCTTTCTCAGGAAAATGTTTTTCTATAAGATCAACATACTTGGGCATATGTTGAAAATTTTTCCCTACCCGCACTTTTACTGCGTTTGGTATGACATTTAGTTCTTCGGTCTGTTCAGTCTCAGTACCTTTTATAAAATTTTTATTCAAAGTAGTGGGTGCATTTTCGCTGTCTTTTCCCACAACCCCCTGCCACATATCTTCAAAGAAACGGTTAACTTTTGAAATCCAATGATGCTCATCCGTCTTTTTAAATGATGACGAGTCAGAAATATCCTTCTCTTTATCTTTTATACCATGTATTGTATTATATATTTCACTAAATGCCTCTTTAGACTCAGTTGACTCTTGTTCTAATAGTTTTGCAAAACTTTCTTGATCTCCCACAACAATTTTGAAAAACTCTAAATCACTCATAAACTGTCCACTTCCCGCCATTTCACCTATGGTTGAAAGAACTTGATTCTTTTGTTCA
>JADHWO010000098.1 GCA_016783445.1 Candidatus Aminicenantota bacterium | reverse complement strand
ACGGCACAGGCGAATTGGCGGTATCTTCGGCGAGCAACTTTCCTGGTTTCACCGAAATGGAGGAGAACATCTTCGATGGTCTTTTCTGCTAAAACCTTTTGGGTTTGGACCCCTGTACCATCTGCCGGAGCTACGGGGCAGGCAGGATTTACAGGATGATCGGGATCTTGTTGTTTTTTTCCCTTTCCGGAAGAAAGGGAAAAAGACCCCCAGTGAAATAGGCTACGCCGTTTCACGTCCGTGAAAATTTCACGGGGTAAAAATCCGCCTCCCGCCCTCCATTGTTTCCCCTCAGGCGAGGCGGGCAGGTCGGAGGAGGAGGACGGGGTACTGCCCTTGACGCTGTCTGGTTTCCCTGGTTTGTTTGGTGTTCTCTGATTCCTGACTCTAGATTTCCGAATTCTGGAAGCAGGGGGTTTTTGCGGCGGCCGAGGATGGCGCTGTGACCGGTCCATGCGTGTGAATAGGGGACGTTGGTACGTTTGTTACTTTACTGGACAATATCTTTCAAATCTTCATAGTTGTCATATCAGTGAAATAAAAGCAAGATCAGATTTCACGGCACAGGAGGACTTTTTTCCCGCGCTCCGCACAACGCCCTGCATTTACCCGACTGATCGATAAAGACCGAGCCACCTCTGAAGCACTGTAGCTCAAATTGTTAGTGTAAAAATGAGGGACATCCTTACTTTATGAACTTATTGTAAATAATCCAGGGCATTGTTCATAAAGCGATAAAACCAATCCGGCCTGCGGTAATAAAAGAGAGACCTTTGCATAACTCTATTTTGGACGTAAATTGTCACTCTGCCGTAAATGTTTGTTAAGCCACGCTTAGCTATAATGCTTTTAAATTAGTGATCAGATTGCCATCAGCCGTGAATTGTTGGGTTGTGCAAAGGTCTCAAAGAATGATTATTATGCGTCATCTGTTTTTATTAAAATCTCTTGATAGAGTTCATCCGCTACTCGAAAACCATGACTGATGATCTCATCCAATAAAGGCCTAACCTTATCAATAAAATTTTCTTTTTTTGCAAGAAGTAGGATACCCAAAGTCCCCGTTATATTTATTCCTAATCTCTCTGAAACTCTTCTTCCTTCAAGGTCATCGATAATGAGTAAATCGGCATCCAACTCTTCATATAGACATATAGCCTCACCTTCACCTGCCTCCAAATTACCTTCGAGCACTTTAAGAGCAATCGGATCCGAAACCTCAAGACACTTGACAAACGCTGGCATCTTCCTCCTGCCAAATACCTCTTTTCGTACAGCCTTTGGAATCAATGACCCCGCCGCAAGCGGTCGGGGTATGAAAAGGAATTGTACTATTTTTGTCTCCCTCACCCTCCCCCTCTCCCCAAGGAGAGGGAACTAGCGGAAACCCCACCGCGAGCGAATGGGGTATTAAAAACATAATTAAAATCTCTTTAAAAAGGACTTTTAAGATATTGAGAATTCCTGCATTATCCAAAGTTATCAATACGCTTGAATTGCAAACAATCTTCACTTTATCTGCTCATATATTCTTTTCGCAACTTCTAAGTCTTTTTCCAGTTCTTCCTTGCTCATATCAAAGAAGGGGATTCCAAGACGCGAAGCATACCTTACAAATTCAAAACGTTCCATTCCCAAAAGTTCGGCAGCTTTACCGCTTGATATCTCCTTTCTTCTATAGAGCTCCAGTATACTTAATTCCTTAAGTTTTTCGGGTATATCTTTTCTCTTTTTGGCGACAAATGAAAGGAATTTTTCATCTAACACTACAGATATTTGTTGTCGAGTAGACATATAAATTTACCTCCTTATTGAGCTAATTTAAGAGATCGGATCGAGCATTATACCTGTAAATAGCCAGGACCTCAAAACGCGATCAACCCATTTTTTGCCAGTCTTAGTTTGTCGTTTTTTCCTTTAAACTAACCTATCCTATCTTTTTTCTTTCCTTAACCCCTATGTCTTTGATACAACTGCCCTATCTTCAGACCACAAAAAACCTAATATCTGGAGCGCTGGTAAATAATTAAATATTTTCTCTCCCCAGTGAAATGGGCTTTTTTTAAATTCCTTTTCAAAGGAGATGTCTTTTAAGGCCCAGAAGGTGTTTGGATTCTCGTTGCTCGCTGCTTGTTGTCCAATTTTTCCCATATATTCCAAAGGATTGCGGCCACGGAACTTGTGCCACCAGTAACGAACTTCATCCTGTAGGGTCTGACGGCCGATCACACCGAGACGGTAGGATTTGGAAAGGTTATTTACGATTATTGCAGGGTTAGGCATCCTTAAAATTCCTTAAGTAGCATAGAGTTTGGAGCATGGAGCTGGGAGTATACAGTTAAAACTTTTGAGTTCGGGATGCATCGCTTGTCCTATTTGTTTTTCAGACTCTTGATGAAAGCAGTAATCATCTTACATTCTTGTTCCAAATCAATTAGCAAATTATCTCTTGTTTCGCTATCAATCAGATTTCGTCTATGGAAGACAATTACCATATTAGCGTTCTCAAATGTTGAACGTCTGGCAATATTCAAAAAATTAGCAAACTCTTTGTCTGATAAAGAGCCAGCTCCCTCAGAAATATTATTGGACATTGACAGTCCTGCTCCTCGAATCTGTTCAGCAAAACGAAATAGTTTTCTCTTTTCGAGATCGTCGGCAATGTCCAAAAGCTTATCACCAATCTCGATAGCTTTTTTCCATATTTTCAAATTTTGAAAGCGGAACATTCCTTCGGTTTTTTTAAATTGCTCATCATTTTTCTGATCTATGGTCATCGATTCTTCGCTCCTTGCTCTTCGCTCCAAGCTACCTACCCCATGCTCCGAGCTCCTTGCTCCATGCTCTTAAATCGTATCCACAAACGTCCGTTGGACCTTGTTAAATATTAGTAATCCGCTAATCAACAGGAGAAGGCCGGATATTATCCCGATCATTAATATGTCTTTACTGACCGTTCCTACACCAAGAAATGCATAACGATTGAATTCTATGATACCGGCCATGGGGTTAACAGCGAGAAGCCAACGCCATTTTTCAGGCACAAGACTGGTTGGATAAACTATGGGTGTCGCATACATCCACAACTGGGCAAGAAACGGCAGCGCAAATCGCAAGTCGCGATATTTTACGGTCAATGCAGATAACCAGAGACCTATGCCCATTCCACAACTGCTGCACAATGAAAAATTAATACTGGAAGCATTAAAATCCACCAGGAAGGCTGGATATTTGAAGATGTAAAGAAAAGAAAATACGAGTAAAACCCCAAGAACATAATCAGATTCAAAACAAATTGAGCAAGGTTGCTAAAAATCAGGGAAAGGGGTGGGATCAGTCTTGTAAAATAGACCTTTGAAAAAACCCCGGCATTTGCAATGAGGGAGTTAGATACACCATTCATACAACCTTGAAAGTAATTCCATAGTACCATACTGGTCATATAAAACAGAAATGGGGGAAGTCCGTCTGTACTAATCTTTGCTACTTTGCCAAAGATAACTGTAAAAACAATGGTAGTGGCAAGTGGAACGAGAACAAACCATAAAGGGCCAAGGATGCTTTGCTTATAAATGGCGGTTAAATCACGGCGCACTAAATTCCAGAGCAAATCACGATATTCCCAGATCTCATGCCATGGAATATGAAACCATGACTGATTGGCTTTTATTATTGTTCTGTTGGTCATTTTTTACTGGTTACTGGTTGCTCGTTACTGGATCCTGGTTGCTTGGTAACAAGCCAAATCCTCAAATAATTTTAAACTGCTCATTCGATTTTCTCATAGAGATGTGACTTATAAGAATATCCGATCCATTTTGTCTCTTTCACTGCCATTCAAGAAATGAAGCCATTGAGTCCAGAAATTTTTTAAAATCCTTAAGCCTACTTTGAAGAATATCATAAACCTGACTGTCATCTACTTCCCAGTATAAATGAACCAGACGATTTCGGAATTTAGCCATGTTCCTCAATTCCTCGGCGAAATTTCCATCTAAAGCACCTACCTCCCCCATCACCTTAAATGTATCGCCATAGTCTTCAGGTACCCTGTAGCCATTTCGAGAAATGACGTGGTTGCACATGTCAATGCAAACCTCTATACCAACAATAAAATGATATTTTGTACTTCCGATCTTGTCAGGATCGTTTAGAAAATCTTCTTTTCCCAATTTGGAAAGTGCTTGAAGGCGACCAGTGCTCTTCCTGAGCTCTGATACAAGTTTTACTATTCTTTCTTGATCAAATAGGGGCATTTATAACCTCAGATAGATAGCGACGTCGAAAACGTGAGAAGTCGAAGTACTGCTTTAAAACATTCCCTTCAAAGTCTGATCGCAGGTTCGGATCCCTGTCAAGAATAAGCCCTCCACTTCGGATCACATTTTGACAAAAAGATATTGGGGCATTGTTAAGGACCCGAACGTCTACTTGATATCTCACAACTTGTTCAAGCTCTATCTCTAGTTCAATTTCCAGATCTAATGCACTTATCAATTTGCTGCCAATCAGAATCCCGAGGTCAATGTCTGAAAAATGATCCTCTGAGATAAAAGAACCAAATAGATAAGCAATAGTAATATCTTTTCGTTGATGAACCAAGTATGACGAGATCTTCTTAAAAATCCGCAGTTTTTCTGACCTTTTTATAGAATATTTCATGGATACTTGATGCTGGTTGCTGCCTGCCCGCAACGCTCTCGCTTGCGAGGCGGGCGGGGATGCTGGTTTCTGATTGGGATTATATTTATTTCTAATGTTTAAATGTTTTTATTATGATTTACTTGAATTCCTCTATATCTCAGATATCCTTATTTATGAATTCATAAACATATGCAAACAACACAGGGTGTTTGTCAAAGATTTTGGGAGCAACCATTAATAAGGTACTCCTAATTTTTTCTACATGTGAATCGGGCACACTCCGTGCCCTTTGATTACATTGCTTTTTCAAGTGAAGCTCCCCGCCTTAAAAGGCAGGGCTTCTGGCTTTCATCGAAAACTATTTCCTCCCCCTTGATGCCCGCCTGCCACGCAAGGCACGAGCAGGCAGGGGGGAGGACAAAGGTGGGGGGGTGAAAGTTCTTTCTGATTTCCCCCTCCCCTATCCCCTCCCACCAAGGGAGGGGAACTTAAAGGATGCCATTCATTTACGATTTAAAAGTCGGGGCATTCTGGCATGTTTTCGTAAAATCCTGCCTATTCAATAAGTTAAGCCTTTAAAAATACTTTCATCAACGGGCTTTCCAGTGTTTGCCCCACCTGGTCATGTAAGAGCTTGGCTCTTTTAATTCGATTGTATAGGAATTGTGTATCGGGATCCGTATTCGAACTTGCATCCGCTTTTTCAATCATCTCATTTACATAGTCGAGTTCTGTACCCACTGCCTGCATCTTCTGCCTAATAAATGCAAATAAGCCATTCTGCAGTGCAGTTCCAATATCATCTGCAGTCCGGTAATAACCCTTACGATCGCCTTTTTTCCAGGCACGACGCAATAAGCCCAAGCTCTCCAACTGACGCACTGCCACACTGACCGATGCCTTACTGAGCCCCAAATCTTCACCGATTTGATCAAGGGAACAATCACCATTTCTGAGATAAAGATAGACAAGGATTTGGCCAACAATACGCCCTAATCCCAGGTCTTGAGATGTCCTTCCGCCGACCTCAACTAATCTGGCCCTGATTTCAGAAGTAATTTTTTTCAATGTTTTAAACTTTCACCATTTTGTGAATTTTCAAACATTATAAATATATCAAAATCTATGTCAAGCTTTTTTTGAAAGACTTCCGATTTTAGATTTTGGATCTCGGATTTTGGATTGAAGGGCACGGACCGCTTTCGGAATGTCTATGATTTTATGCGTTTCTTAGCTCTTTCTTAAGGGCTGCAGTATAAGAACTGAAAACTCCTTAGGGCAAAGCAAAAAGATAAAAAAGATAATCTCTCACCCCGGTTAAATACGCTGCGCCTTTGTTAAATACGCTATGCCTTTGTTAAATGCGCTCTGCTCCTAACTACGTACCCCAGTTAAACAATAGCAACAACGAGGTTTCACGGGGTAAAAATATAACCTGGTAAACTGTCACTGACGTGAATTCAACCTGGCAAGCTTTTACTGTCGTAAATTTCACAGGGTAAACATTTAACGGGGCATGGCGGGGTAAAAATTTCAACGGGCAGGCATGACGTGTTGCAGGAGGCCAGGGGCCTACCCGCCATCAGCTGCGCTTCAGGCGCTGGCAGGCGGGCATCAAGTCTTGGTTGGCGAGGCATTATAGGCACTCAATCAGCTTCTCTTTGAGAGATTTTGATGGAGAAGATTCAAAGATGGAGACGCGGAGCCCTGCTGCTATAATGCTTTTTTGTCCAAATTGCTGCATTGTTTTCTGCTCTAAATTATTGTTCTTTTCCGGACGGTAAGGGTCGTCAGCCCCTCAAGTATAAGCTCTCTCAGAAGCTATGGTCTGGGCTATGCTTCGTCGCCAAAGCATTCGCACTTGCTCCCCTGTCTCCGAAACTGCGTCCTATTCATCTTGAAAATCTGCCAATGTCTCAAAAGATGCCAATCTGAGCTTTCTGTTCAACTCCCGGAAAGCTAATCTGGCTTGTTCAAGATTCTTGACAGCATCTGTATACGATATTTCATTTTCTTCAACAATATCCCGACCTTCTTTGTAAATCACTTTCTGGTAAGATGAAGTTACCACCTGATTGTGAAATTCACCAATCTGTTCATTTAAGGCCTTGCGCATTTCTAAAGCTTCGCTAAGATTGATTGAATCTCCATTTACATCGATGAAATGATTGAAGTTTGCCCGCTGAATTGCGCTATTCAATTTCCGCCGCTTGATTTCTATTTTTCTTAGGTCCTTTCGAGCAGCTGTCAAATCAAAATCCGGACTGGGACGACTTATCCCATCATCACGAGTAAAGGAAAACCTATCTCTATTCTGTTTTGATTCTGGTAAACAATCTTTTAATGTCTTAATCCTGGCGTCATACTCCGAACGGAGTTCCAGCGCCTCGTACAAATACAATGTCTTCTTTTTGTCTTTCATACGGTTCATAACCTCCTTTCGCGGGCTCTGTAAAGAGTAATGGCTTCCTGCTCATGATTTAAGGGACATTGGCGCCTTATGACTTTATTGTACTTGAGCCAGGCGGAAGTATCAAAAACATAGGCTGTCTTATTTTCGTTCATCATGCCTTTCTAAAAAGCTATTTTAACTTGGAAGCAATAAGCGAAAGCGGGACACCCTTCAGTTTCTAAGTTTCCCAGTTGTTTTTGGGGCGAATTGCACGAATTTCACTGCTTCTACTCAGGTTAGGGGTTGGTGGGACGGGAGAGTGCTTTGTGATTTTATCCCTCACCTTAAACATGCTGATAATCAACTGAATGCCTTTGCTCTGAAATTTTTTCTGTTGGTCAGCGCAGCGCCACCTTCACTGGTCTGAGTTAGCACATATAGTCCAGCCTTCTCAGCATAGCGACTTACATCATCTTTCACAACTAATGCCCCTATGCCACCGAAAAGCCTCCGCCCCCGGAACTCTGGAAATACTTCCGGGAATCTAGGTAACTTCTTATCAACGAACCTGTCTACCATCCGCTTTTGCAGCTTGTTCTTGACCTCTATCACCAGCACAGCATCTCCATTTACTGCCACTATATCGTATTCCCCCGAACCCTTCTTTTTCAAATTCCTCTTTACATCAGCAAAGATCATATCCCGCTCTTCTTTGAAAAGATTGCGGACGTTTCTGTAAAATAAATCTTCGGCAACTTCCCCTTGTACCAATCCAAGATCACAAAGCTGCCTTCCGATCTCATCCAGTTTTCTTATGGTTTTTTCAAGCTGTGCATCGGTTTTCTTTTGCTGTGCATCGGTTTTCTTTTGAGACTCCTTCAGCTCCAAAGTACCTTGAAGAAACAACTCTAAACCTCTCTCTATACGATCCAACCTGGTTGCTTTTTCTCGTTGAACTTTCATCTGGTTACTCCAATTACATCAAATAGAAAAGATCAGCAGGGTCAAACTTCGACCATTGACTAATCATTCGATTAATAGGGGAGGTTAACACCCGAGGAGGCTGTCCGAGAATAGCCTCATTCCCATAGAAAAAAATTGAAAGTATTCTCAGAAATACTCGTGCCTAAATCATAAGTCAACGAAAATACGGCGACAACGAGACAAGAATGAGGTAATTTAATAAGTCAAACCCTCTAAAATTTCACCAATTTTCAACCCCAGTACCATCTTCTGGAGCTACCCCGGTTAAATGCGCTTCGCTCCTCATTGGCATGCCCCAGTTAAACATACAAAAAGAGTTTAACGGGGTAAAAATTTAACGGGGCGCGGCGGGGCACGCGGGGTAAAATTGATGATTTGTTAGACTTGTTAATATGAATTTGTGAAGGAGAGTCAAATAATTTCCCAAGGTTTTGTTTGTATTGTGCTTAAATCTCTACCCCCATGAATTATCGCTAAAATAAGTATACGTTCCTTTTCCACTCGATACATTATTCGATATTTTTGGTATATCAATTCACGAATGCTTTTATCATCTGCTTCAGTTACTATCCGACCCATTTCAGGAAAGTCAGGGAGCACATCAATTCTGCCTATAATTTTTGAGACGAATCGAACAGCATAATATTCAGAATCTTTCTCAATATAATCTCGAATATGCTGGAGATCCGAAATGGCGGGTTCGGTCCATTCTATTTTCATTTTGATAGGAATCTTTTTTTCACTTCATCATGAGAGACTAATTTACCATTTTCTGCAGCTTTCAATGCGTTCAAAATCTTTTCCTTAACATAAAATTCATACATAATATCGCCCCATGATGCGTTATCAGGTATTCTGTCAAGAAGATTTTTGGCTTCCTCTTTTGCGACACTCATTTTTTTACCTCACTAAATATATTAAAATATTTTGTAACTGGTACCTTTCCAAGTTATAGATGTTGGGGAGGCGAACGAGCCCTTTAGGGTGAGCTCGCGGAGCCTCCCCAACTCGATATAACTTGGGGTATCATTAGATATTTTGGTTTTTAGCTGCACATATTTGATT
>JADHWO010000097.1 GCA_016783445.1 Candidatus Aminicenantota bacterium | reverse complement strand
AATCCTTGACAACTTTTATATGGGGCGGACTTATATTATTTATGAAAAATGAAAAACAAAGCAAAAAAAATGTTAAACATTCAGGAGAAATCAAGAAGGAAGGAGAACAAAATGAAAAAAATAACAGTTTTGGTGTTATTGGTTCTTGTACCACTCGCTTCCTTCGCACAGAATAAAAGAGTTCTAGTTTATGATTATCAGCCCAGATTGGAAGAGATATTCACAGAACCATTTGAGGTTTTGGCAATCTATACTAAAAACGGAAAGACGATTACAATTACGAGTCACTTAGTAAACCGGGTGAATGGTTCGCTAGAAGAGATCGAATATTATTTAAATCTTGTTGGCAGTAATTTAGAATCAGCCAAATCCATAGTGCATAATCATCCAACTCCCAATAGGTGGTCTCTTCAGGATAAGAAATTTTACTATGAACTCAAAAGGGAAGGATTTAAAGGAGAATTCGTTCTTTATTTTCCATGGAGCAAAAGTGAAAGGCATATGGAAAAGCCAAAAGCAGAGGAATTTAAATAAATTCTTTAATCTCTATTCCCACCTCATTTTATAAACTTTAAATTCTCTAAATTTATCTTGTTTTTCCTCAAAACAATAGAGGCGGCCTCTTTTCACACGAGCACAGACCATCCTATCTCCCTCATAATAAATTTTCAGGCTTTTTCTGTGGACAAATACTCCGTCTGGATTAAAAATGTCAAAGATATATTCTCCAGGTGCTTCTCCTTTTTCAAAAGTCATCACATAAATCCGGCCTTCCTCATCCAGAAAAAAATCACATATAGGAAGCCAGTATTTTGGGAACCAGACTTTCATATTGTACTGCTCAAACTGTTTTTTCTTTTCTTTTATCAAGTCACCGGGGACTTCCACGGCTTTGTACTCCTTCCTGATTTTTTGAACTAAGTTTGCGTCAAAATCGTACTTCAATATCTCATATCCTCTATCTTCGGCTGCAATAAAAATATGTCCTTTTGATATCTTCCACTTAAAAAAGGAAACTGGATTAACTCCTCTTAATCCTTTTGTATCAGGGTCATAAAGATCCTGAGTGTCTAACTCTTTTATCTCCTCAAACTTCGAATTGTTAATACCTGCCACCCATTGATAGTTTTGGATATCTTCCATATATCTGCTCCAAAAGCTGAAATAATTGCCATTTTCCAAAGGAAAGATCTCACGCCCATTTGTTGGATAACGAATCTCTTTGATTAGATGACCATCTTTCGTGAAGAATAAAACTTTTTTACTCATGTGGTCAGAGATGATGTAATTATCCTGGCTGTCAATTCCTGAAAAGAGTATAAACTGCATTTCCCCCGGACCCTGCCCTTTGGGCCCAAAAGACCTTATGAAATTTCCCTTTCCATCAAATTTGAATATCAAATCTCCATTTTTATTGGAATATGTGAAATAAATATTCCCAACTGAATCAATCTCAAAGTCTGTAGCATTGGCTAAACCCATAGCGCCGATATCATCTCTCGCAAAATCGATGGAAATTTCCTCCTCAAGAGTAAGAACCGACGGTTCCCCTTCGAGAATATACGGCTCGATGTGATTAAGTACAACTTCCACTCCATCTTCCATGATCCTTTCCACTTTGTTCTGCTTTGAGACGCAGTAACAACAAAGAATTAAAACAATCCCCAATAAAATTATTCTTTTCATCGTACCTCCTTCAATTATCTAAAAAAGAAGGGCAAGAGAATTTGTTTATGTGAATCGTTATCTTTTTGGATTCCACTTTTATATTTCCATTATGAAATATTTCTTCTGCTCCATCAACCCTCAATAAACTCTCGGGTATTAAAAAGTTCCATATTATTATAATTAGATTCAAGAACAGCGGCAAACGGCAAGATCATCGAGGCACTCAAATGGAACACCAAGGGCTCTGAGGAAAAGGATAAGTAGGAAGCACAAACCCCTTTACTTACTATTTTTTCTTCGTCCCCGGGGCTCTAATCCAGGTTCCGTTCAGCATGACAAGGTCTTTATCATAATCTTTTTCTGACTTCAATTTATAAAGACCAGCTTCCGGACTCTTAGGATTATACTTCCAGTTTTCTTTCTTCCCGTCCCGGCCATAGGAAATAATTAAAGTATCTTTATCCGTGCAGCCTTTAATCCCCTCGTAGACACCGTTACACGCCTTTCCGCTGTAAACACGGAAACCATTTCCCCATTTATCTTTAACAGGAAGAACTTTGATATAGAAGGGAGATAAGGTTTTGTCGAATTCGCCTTGCTTATCATACGTTCCTTCCTGTTTGGGTGGAACTCCAAAATCAGTCACATAATCTGAAATAGCCCAATTAATAGTCGCTATATCTTTCATGGACATCAATTGTCTGTCTTTCTCAGCCAAGTCAGGAATATCTTTACTTATGGCTAAAAATTCCTGGTACTCCTTGATCAGCTCCTCTCTCTTCTCCTTATTATCCAGATAAATGCGCAGCTCGATGAGTTCATGTGAGACTGCCTGTGTGAACTTGGCTATGGCGGCTTTCCCCCCTGCTTTTTCGATATCGGATGGTTCTCCTTCGATATCCTCAATAAATTTATTGATCGCTCCGAAGTAGAGTGGTTTCATAATGCCTGCATCTTCTGCAGGCACTTCAATAATAACACATTTCAGGACCATCAGAATCCTGTGGTATCGCTTGAAAAACACGGAATCAATCTGTCCCTGGCCTCTGGCTTTTTTCGCTTCCTTCATCATACTGATGAGTGCTTCATTCGTTTTCCTTAGCACTTCTTCCCTCTGCTCGGCCAGTTCTTTGAAGGTGACGACAAGGGAATCCAGGAGTGCATGGCCCGCGCTTTCTTCTGCAGGTTTGGTTGATAGACCGAATGAAGTCAGGTTTAGACAAAACATTAAGAGAAAAATAAGGACACATACAAAAATCGCTTTTTTTATCATTTTTGACCTCCTAAATTTTTATATTCGTAAAAACAATCAATAAAAATTATTCACTTTTATTTAAAATCCATTCTCCCTATCGGGACTTAATCCTGAAGGCGCTTTGTCTTCTGCTTCACTGACCTGTGTTGCTTTGAGAAGAACATTGCCTAAAATTCTTGGAATGTCACTATCAGGGATATCTTTTATTTGAATTGAATAGACGACTCGCTTGAGCGACCATTCAAATTCATAAAGATTTTCCAAGCCGAGCTGGGGCTCAATCTGAGGAACACTTTGAGCTATCAGTAGCTCCTGGACGTCAAATGCTTTAGCCAGAGTCTTTTTAATAGCTCTAACATCTCTTTCGTAAAGTGTTGGGGTAAATATCTGTGTGGCTATCCAGCTCAAAACAACCAGAAGCAGGGCTAAACCTGTCGCTATAACCGGCTTCCGGAACCAGAAAACACCTCGCATTGGCTTCTGTGGCTCTGCTTCAATACGCTCATTCAGCCTTGATTTAAAATCCTTTTCGCGGAAGATCTGGAGGGCTTCTTTTTTCTCTTTTTGAATCAAATCTATCAATTCTGGAATGTCTCTATCACTTTTATTTTTATTTTTCATTTTATTCCTCCTTCATCTGATTCAGAAGAGCCCGTCGGGCACGGGTCAACCTGGACATGACTGTTCCCTCTTTGATCTTCATCACTTCTGCTATCTCTTGATAAGAGAGGTCACCGTATTCCCTCAAGATGAAGACTTCATTTTGTTTTTTAGGCAGTCGCTGGATTGCTGATTTTAAAGAACGAAGCTTTTCATGGAAGATCATCTGAGATTCAGGAGATCTGGGTTCGAATTGTTTCATTCCTGATTCAAGCGAGGATAGCTGATCGGGCCGGTGTCTCTTTCTGAAGTCCAGACAGGTGTTCCTTGCTATCCGAAAAAGCCAGAATTTGGACAGTTCTACATCTTTTATAGTATTGATGTTTTTAAAGGCTTTCAGATAGACTTCCTGAGTTAAGTCTTCGGCGTCCACAACATTCCTGGAAAAGCCCAGGCAGATTAGAAACACTCTTTCCTTATAAGACATCAATTCCTCAAAGATTGTTAATTCTTTCTCTGTTCTTTCCGCCATTGTTGTTTCTTCGATAATCGAGAATGTTGAACTTATTGTCTCTATCATAACAATTCAGAGTTTAAATTCCAGTCGAATTCCTTCATTAAATAAAGACGACTGATAACAACAAATATTCCATATGATAAAGTAAAACCAAGTTCCCTAAAATATATAAAAAACGCCAACACTTTTATTGCTGATGTAAAGGAAACGAAGAAGAGGCTGGCTTAGCAAAAAAGGCAGTAATCAGTTATTGGCTATTTAATTCTATGTTTGATCCTCAATTATTTAATAAATTAGGAGTGGTGCGCCTGACAGGACTCGAACCTGCGACACAGGGATTAGGAATCCCTTGCTCCACTAAACAGCTTGGAAGGTGAGTCTCAGGTCGTGAAATCGAAGATTGCTGATTCCAGCTCTTCTGCACGCTGTCTTGAATCCCTTTTTTTTATCAACGTAAGGCTTCATCGTTTCAGGATTGAAAAACATGAAGGGACTCTGACTATCACTATTTCTGGATTTATTATTTTTTTCTTTCAAAACGACCAAATGCTTCATATAACGCCGGAATCACATTTAAACTGAAAAATATTCCTGTGATCATGCCTCCTATCAGAGTAATAGCAAAAGGTTGGTGAATTTTAGAACCAATGCCCATGCCAATTGCTGCAGGGAGCAAGGCAAAGATGGTTGTAAAACCGGTCATCATAATGGGACGGGTGCGATTGTGCACTGCCTTCAGTAAGGCATCTCGGTGTAAAAGCCCCTCTGTTTTCCTCAATTTGTTGGTCATGTCCACAAGGACAATGGCATTATTTACTGATACTCCCACCACTGTTAAGATGCCGATGGCTACAGAAATGTTCAAGGATTGGCGGGTGATCAGCAAGGCAATAAACACACCGATGAAATCCATAGGAATCTTGAGAAGGATAACAAATGGCTGCCAGAATGAATTGAACTGGAGGTAAAGTATCAGATACACTAATACAACGGCAAGGAATATGACTAATCCAAACTGCTTTAAGCTTTGAAGCAGGATCTGATACTGACCGCGAATTTGATATATGTATCCATCGGGAAAATGTAACTCTTCCAGCTTGCTCTTCAGCCGATATATAATGTTCCAAATATTTCCTTCAATTTCTGCAATCAATGTGACTTCCCGTTGTGAATTGAGATGGGTGATGGAAGGAAGGACACTGCGATACTGTACTGTTGCCAATTGTTCCAGCGGTAGGGTTTGACCGTTTCCTGTTTTAATGGGTAGAGATCTTAGATCTTCGATATTCTTACGCTGTTTTTCCGGCAGGCGCAGAAAGATCGCTACCGGCGTCTGTTCTTTAATAAATTGAGAAACAATCTTGCCACGGAATGCCATTGACATCTGATTCATCAATTCTTCAACGGATAAAGAGTAATAGGCCAGACGGGGACGGATGGGAAGCACTTCAATGAGGGGGACGATATATTTTGCGTTATTCACAACATTGGAGAGTCCCTTTGTATTTTCTGCCACGGCCTCGACTTTCTTTGAGAGAGAGACCAGACTGTCCAGGTTGTCGCCGGTTATTGTGACACCGAAAAAAGCGGGAAGGCCGCTGAAACTCTCGTCGATTTTTTCCTGAGTGGGATGATGAAACAGAAAAACGACTCCAGAGACGGTAGAAAATTTGTTACGAAGAACCGCCATAATCTCATCTGCATTTTTTTGACGTTGATGTTTATCTTTCAATTTTGCCAGTAGTTCTCCCTTGTTCACTTCTTCGATATAATAGGTATTTTCGGGTGAACCGATTTTCAGATAGACGTTATCCACGTCGGGCAATTTGCGTATTTCATCAACCAGTTTCTTTGCCATCAGGGAGGATTCGTTGAGAGAAACCCCGGGACGCATGATATACTCAATCAGAATTGAACCTTCGTCTAAGACAGGCATCAGTCTTGCTGAATTAAAAAGTAAAGTAGCAGATGCCAAGATCAAAAACACACATGCTAAGCACACAAAGGTCCTTATTTTATGTTTCACGGCCATATAGAACCAGCGGTCGTTCCAGCGAATAAAGGCAGAAACAAAATGCGGTGGTTCTTTTCTGTTTCTGTCGAGGCCCCCCTTCCATTTCATGAGTACGGGAATCACCGTCAATGAAATGATGAGGGATGCCAACAGTGTGTAACCGATGGTTAATCCAAACGGTACAATCAATTGCCCCAAAAAACCGGTCAGGAACACCAACGGAACAAATACGATCATAGTGGTTAAGGTTCCGCTAACATCGGCTCCAAGGATTTGACGGGTGCCTGTTATCACAGCCTGCATAGAGGGTGTTCTGGACTCCAGATGGCGTTCGATGTTTTCCATCACAATAATGGAATCATCAACCACCAATCCGATGGATAGCGTCAGTGCCGCCAAGGTCATCATGTTGAGGCTGTAACCTGAAAAATCCATGAGGGTCAAAGCAGTAAAAAGGGCCAGCGGAATGGTAAGAGCCACAATCACCGTGGGCGATAAGCGCCTCAAGAAAAAGAAAAGCACCAGTATTGCCAGAATTGCCCCTATCCATATTTCGTTTTTCACTCCGGTCATGGATTCGTCAAGAATTTCTGATTGGTCGTAAAACTTACGAATTTCGCTTCCAGGCGGAAGGAGAGATTTCAGCTGTTTTATTTCTTGATCCACTTCTTTTGCAACCTTTAAGGTGCTATAGCCATCCTGTTTTTGGATGTTTATGGCAACAGCCGGTCGATTGTTGCTCTGGACAATGTAATGTTCGGGTAGATAGCCTGACGATATCCGTGCTACATCTTTTAAGAAAATCGGCAGATCGTTTACTCCAGTTTTTATCCAGAGAGATCGTAAATCATCCAATGTCTGCACCTGTCCTACGCCACGGATGGGAATATCCAGATGGTATTTTTCAAGATAATGCCCGCTGACGTTTATATTATTGTCTCTTAAAATTATAAAAATGTCCGTCATGCTTAGGTTCAAGCGATTCAATTCATTGAGGTCAGGCTCTACAACAAAAGCCTGACGTAGTCCGCCAAAGACTTCAATACGAGATATACCTGAAACATTGCGTAAAGCTGGGACAAAACGGTATTCGATCAGCTGTCGCAGTTTAGTTTGGGGCATATTCGGGTTGGTGATGGTATAGCCTACGATCTGCTGCATGCGGCTGCCCAAATTGTCGATGAGAGGATTTACCCTATCTGGTAGTTGTCCGGAGAGGCGGGATATGGCTGCGGAGACGAGCTGCCGCGCTTCCAATAAATTATAGCCCTGACTGAATTCTACAGTCACCTGAGAGATACCGCTGGATGATATAGAAGATGTTCGGCGAATTCCTCTGATGGTTTGTAATTCATTTTCAATGGGGCGGGTTATTAACATTTCGATATCCTCGGGTGAAACACCTGGATATTGGGTAATCACATTGATGAGGGGATAATTCAAACCCGGGAAATAATCGATGGGCATTCTTGAAAGCGACCAGAACCCAGCAGCAGTCAGTAAAATCATCGTCATGACCGCGTAAGCTGGCCGCTGGATAAATTTATTGTATAAGGTCATAAGGAGATCATCTTTACTTAATCTTTAACTTTCATCGTGTGTTTCAAATGGCTGTAAAAGATTTCGAAGGCCCCTAGTGTGAGAATCAACGTTCCGGGTGGGGGTCCATTGATAATCTCTCTGAGACCGCAATTTCCCCTTCCTACCTCAACTTGCTGATTTTGGTATTTCCCATTTTCAGAAATCACAACATAGAATTTATCATGCTCCATAACCAGGGCGCTTTCAGGAACCGCAGCAGCCTTGTAAGGTGCATATCTCAGCAGAAATTTTACAAAAGATCCCTGATCTAAGTTTGACTTTAAGGTATCCAAAACAATCCAAAATGTCCTTCCCCCGGTTTTGCGATTGATCGCTTTCTCAAGATAGATCAAGTCGCCGGTGGCTTTGAGACTGTCGTTGATGACGATTTCGAGAGACTTATCTTGCTGGATGATGGCTGGATCTCCATAGAATTGTCCCACCAGTTTGATACCCGAGGACGACCAAAATCGCGCCAATGTCTGCCCCTTTTGTACATAACCTCCCTGACTGAACTCAACGTTCATTAAAATGCCTTCACGGGGTGCCCGATACTCTGTCATGTTCTGAAAATAATTGAAATTGATTTTCGCTTCCAACAGTTTTTGTTCGGCTTCTGCATAATACTTCTGGAATTGCTGCCATTCCTCTACGGAGATTAGCTGCTTGTCTTTCAGACTTTTTTTCCGTTTCATCACTTCATTTATATATTGTATATTGGCCTGGGCGACTTTCAATTCACTGGATAGATCCTGCCGGAGAAGTTCTATCTCTTTTCCTGTTAAACTAAAAATTCGTTCTCCCTTGTTATAATGTAAGTTTTTAGTGATGTTTAGATGGATGATTCCATTGAATTTTGCTACCAATAACATCGATTGAAGGGGCTCTATTTCACCATATCCTGAAAAAGTATGATAAAAAGTTGAAATTTTGACTGTTGTTGAATCAATATTGGTAACCAAGGTATCATTATCATATTGTTGTTTCTTGCAGCCAACAAGTACAGTGGAGAAAACGAAAATTAAAAAGAAACGAATTATAAATGACATTCGTAAGTCCTTTCGGATAGATAAACTTAAATAAATTATTTTGCGAATTAACATCGATATTCTTCCTTCCGTGAAGCAGTTATTTTCTGATGGTAAATCTATCTAATTGGTAACCTTTAATTTCTTCACCTTTATTTTGTTTCTTGATATCAGCTTTCGTGATTTCTTCTTTTCCTATGACAGTCAGGATCAGTGAATCGCCGTCTATCTCAATCTTGCAGTAATGATATGCTTTTTTTGCAAAATCAACAGCGGTATTCCTGTCCATGTTCTTTAAATATTTCTCCAGTTTGTGGAGTTTAGCACCTCCTCCACCTGTAGTAATATGCCAGATCCCATTCCGAACGGCCCTGGCATAAAAGTGGGCATGCCCTGCAAGTACCACATCAATACCATAGTCCACACTGTCCTCGTCGAGGATCTTAAGCACTCTCCTCAAATCATGATTATACTCATTTCTTGCCGTCCAGGCCGGTTCATGCAATACAAGAAATTTCCACCTCTTTTTAGAACGCTTCAGATCTTCCTTCAGCCAGGCGA
>JADHWO010000096.1 GCA_016783445.1 Candidatus Aminicenantota bacterium | reverse complement strand
ATAACACCAAAACTGTTATTTTTTTCATTTTGTTCTCCTTCCTTCTTGATTTCTCCTGAATGTTTAACATTTTTTTTGCTTTGTTTTTCATTTTTCATAAATAATATAAGTCCGCCCCATATAAAAGTTGTCAAGGATTTGTTAAGAGTTTGTTAAAAGTTTGTTAAGACAGAGGCCCTTTTGCTATTAACCTGAATTATCCAGGTGAATTAACTGAAGTGAGGATTTTCCAGAAAAAAAGATGGTTATAAAGTTATCTTATATCCTTCTTGGGCTCCATATGTCTGAGGAAACTTTTTACGAGCCAGAGAGATATATTTATCGATCTGTTTATCAGAGTGGTCGGGATTAAAATGAGAGAGATAAAGTTTGTGAACTCCTGCCTCTCGGGCAACTTTTGTTCCTTCAAGCCATGTGCTGTGTCCCCATCCACGCCTGCTAGATTTGTATTCCTCGGGCGTGAACATTGCATCATATACAAGGATGTCGGCTCCTCGTGAAAAAGCTACAAGCCTTTCATCCATCCCTTTCTCCGGGTGTTCTGTATCCGTAGCAAAAACTATTTGTTTCTCCTCTTCCTGGATTTTATAACTCACGCTGCCCTGGGGATGCCGGAGAGGGCAGTAAGAGACTTGAGCTCCTCCGATTTGGAATTCTTTTTCAGGAATTGTGGTATATATTTTTTTGGATGGAGTCTCACTAAAATCAAGGGGAAAGTATCTCCCGGCCATTAGACCACTTAAATTTTTCTCTGTATCTTCAGGGTTGGAAGCTGCATATATATTAAGGATTGCTTTAGGAGAATAAAGAGGAGCAAAAAATGGGATGCCCATGATGTGGTCGAGATGGAAGTGAGTGAAAAGGAGATGGAGATTCAGAGGCTCCTCTTTCCCTTGGCTTTCCAGTTGATCTCCGAGCTTTTTAATTCCTGTTCCTGCGTCGATGATGATCCATTCTCCTTCATGGGTGGTTATACATGCGCAGAGAGTGTGACCACCGTATTTATTTATATTTTTACCAGAGACTGGTGTTGACCCTCTTGCTCCCATAAATTCAAATTTCATTTTTTAAATCTCTCAGCTTTTTCCTTCTAAGGAATAACTTTCCTCCGTTATTGGAGATGGGCGTAGTCGATAATTTTTTAGCCCCCAAATAATTTGAGAGGACGTAACTTTTATAATACCTGTAAAGGGAACCGCAAAAAGCATCCCCATAGCACCGGCTATGTTTCCTCCGATAATCACGACTGTAACCACTATTACAGGATGCATATTCACGCTTTTAGATACAACAAGCGGAGAAACAATAGCATTATCTATCACCTGGACTATTACAAATACTATAACGATCCATAAAAGAACGATTCCCAGGTTTGGAGGGTTGTTTAATATTGCCAGTGTAAGGGCTGGAACTGCGCCAACAATTGGTCCTAGATAAGGAATTAGATTAGCCACTCCGGCAAGCATTCCTATGAAGAAAAAATAGGGAATGGGCCCATCAAATACAAGGTTAATAATAAATAGGCCAGCTGTTGAAAGTATTCCAACAATTAAAGCATCCATCGCCTGACCTTGAATGTAATTCCCAACCTGGTTTTCTATTTTATGAAGAATGTTCAAAGAAAGCTCAAAATATCTATTTGGAACTTTAGATATCATAGCTCTTTTAAAACGTCTTGAATCTTTAATAAGAAAAAATGTAATAAAAGGAATGATGATTATCGATGCGAGGAATGACCCGACACTCTTGAAAAATGCTCCTAAACTGCCGAGCAATTTAACACCGATATCATTCAATTTAGCCGTAACATTTCTTGCCAGCTCTGCGTTGTTAAAATTCTTTTCAAAGAAGTTTTCAATTTTAACGCTAAAATCAGTGATGATATTAGATTGGAGTTTGGATGTCAGGGACTCCACAGTGCGGATTATCCCCGGAATGATCTGGCTGAATGACAGGACAAGAAGAGTAAGAATCAGGATCATAACAATTAGAATTGCCCAGCTGCGTCCAAGTCCTTTGCTTTCAAAAAAATCAACCAGAGGGCTTAGGAGAATGGAAAGAAGCCAGGCAATGATGAAAATAATCAGAACATCTTTAACAAAAGGAAAGACAAACATGACAAAAGCTATGCTAAGAATGATTAAGAAAATACGCCAGAAAGTTTTAAGCAATTGAGAGTAGAGCTGATATGCGTAATTATCCATGTCTGGCTTTGTCTTTCTCTTCTTGAATTTTACTCAATAATTCATTTGTCTGACGTAACCTTTCACCAACAACCCTTGCTAAAGCAAAGAGGACTTTTATTCCCAGCTTTGGTTTCCTTTTAAGGAGGTCAAGGAAGTCCGGGCGAAAAAAACCTATAATATCGCTGTCTTCTATGGCAACTGCTGAAGCAGAGCGCGGTGATTCATCCAGCAGGGCAAGGTCTCCGAAAAAAGCGCCCTCAGTAAGTTTAGCCAGAGTTTTTTGTCCGGCTTTCTTGTCTTCTTCTATAATTTCAACAGATCCCTTTACTATTATATACATACCAAGACCCGGATCTCCCATGTGAATTACTGCTTCACTTTTTTTATATTTGCGCCGGTGGACGATTTTTTCGACCTCGATTAATTCTTTGGGCTTAAGATCCGAAAAAATCGGGACTTGTTTTAATAAGGCATAAATGTTGCCTTCCTTCTTTTTCTTCCTGAAGATACTGTTTCCCCAAATCGGATTTTCCATGGTTTTTTCCTTATTTTTGTTTTCAATAACATATCATATGTTTTTTGAATATCCAATTCTTTTTTTTAGAGAGAAAACCAAACTATGTCTCCTTCAGGGGTTGTAAAAGAGACTTGTCTTCAGCGATAAATTGGATAACTTTATCGAGGGCTAAGCTTATTGGCTTGATTAGCTTTTTCTGACAACAAAGGAAAATCTGGTCGAAGCTCTGGACAATATAATGGTCCTTTTGCTATATTCTTACTAGATAAAAATGAAGTAGAAGGAAAGAAAAATGCCAAATATACATATCGTAAGCATTGATGGACGAACATATGATTTCCCCTTATCCAAAGAGGAGATTACTATTGGTCGCAGCGAAGATAATGATGTTGTTCTGGCAAACAACTCTGTTTCTCGCAACCACGCCAGAATCATTAAAGGAGAGAGTGGATATGTAATAACTGATCTTGGGAGTTTTAATGGTACAAAAATAAATGGGAAATTAGTTCAAAGTTCCCCGTTGGTACATGATGACCAGATTAAGATTGGTCCTCTTGAACTGACATTTTTAACCAAAACAAAACCAAAACCATCAGCTGCCGAATCGGTTGTGTTGACCATGGAAAGTGATGAAGATAAAGGGGAGCGGCTGATAGTAAAAAGCAGCCCGGAAGACAGCAGCAAGATAAATGCACAGGAACTCCTGGTTTCTACAGCACATCCAATAAGCAGTAAAGAAGCCGGTCTCTCGACGCTTATGAAAAAAGGAGCCAAGCGGTCGAAAATCAAAGCGGAGCTCTCCTCCCTTGAGAGGATGAATAAAGTATTATTTGTTATGTATGAGATCAGCAGGCAGTTGCATTCTATCCATGATTTTAATGAACTCCTTGAGAAAATAATGGACTATATCTTTATGGTTATTGATGCTGATTGCGGCTTTGTTGTTCTCACAAGAGATAAAGCAAAGGAAGACCTCACTCCTGTAGTCGTTAAGTATAAAAGTGGTAAGAAAAAAGATAAAAAGGAGATAAAAGCCAGCAGGACAATAATTAATAGGGTTGTCCAGGATAAGGTTGCCCTTCTTACATCCAATGCGATGACAGATTCTCGGCTTGAACAGGCTCAGAGCCTTGTTCTTCAGAAAATCCGGTCTGCCATGTGTGTGCCGCTCTGGAAAAAGGACAAGGTTATTGGCGTTATCCAATTAGACAGCACAAGGCTTGATAACCAGTTCAATGAAGATGACCTTGAGCTCCTTAAAGCCATCGGACATCAAATGGCCATGGTCATTGAACAGGCCAGCTTGAATGAACAGATCCGCGAAGAAGAACGAATGAGAAGCCGGCTGGAGAGGTTTCATTCTCCTCAAGTCGTAGATATGATTTTAAAAGGGGATCAAGAAACAAAAGAAAATTTAATGGAACCCAAGGACCAAACAGTCACAATACTTTTTACGGATATTATCGGATTTACAAGCCTATCGGAAGAGATGCCGCCAAGAGAAATAAACGTGCTCTTGAATCATTTCTTTTCCCGTATGACCGATATCATATTCAAATATGATGGTACGCTGGATAAGTACATAGGAGATTGCCTTATGGCTGTTTTTGGAGCACCAATAGAAAAGGAGGGTGATCCTGAAAGAGCAATTTTGGCAGCACAGGAAATGAGAAAAGAATTGTCGACCATAATGGAGGAGACCTTAGAGCAAAAAAAATTTGACATACGTATAGGAATTAATACTGGCAGAGTTGTGGCTGGAAATATCGGGTCTCCTAACCGGTTGGAGTATACAGTTATAGGAGATCCGGTCAATATTGCTTCAAGATTAGAATCCATAGCCAAGCCCAATCAAATCCTGATTGGAGAAGAGACGTACCAGAGTGTTAAAGATAAATTCAAAATTAAAAAAGTCGGGCCAAGAAAAGTTAAAGGAAAAAAGGCTGAGGTTATGGTCTATGAAGTCCTGTGACCGGAAAAATCATCCCGGAAAAATCAGATTTAGAGATATGATGTATTAATTTAAGGAGCCGCTTAACCTCAAGAGTCCCGGTGACTGTGCTAAATGGTTGTGATATAATTATTAGAGCTTAATATTTCAAGCAGGATAAAGCTTGTTTTAATGTTAAGATTGAATAAAAGTATGAGTTATGTCTTAAATATCGATTTAGACTCTGAGGAGTAAAGAGTGAAAAGAGTACAAAGGAAACATCTTAAAGAAGATGAATTTGTCACAACAGTAAATAAAATCCTTCATTTTATCAGTGAAAAATCAAAAGAGATTATAGCTCTTTGTATAATGATTATTATAGTTTTTTTAATTTTTGCCGGCGTAAAAATTATAGCAGGACAAAATAAAAAAAAGGAGAGCCGTTTACTCACCCAGATTCTTAATATTCACTCCGGGCTGAAAGATAATCCAGAAAATGTGACAAAGCTCGAAGAGCTGGCCGGCGGCGGAAAGTTTTCTCGTTTGGCTTATATGCTTCTGGCTACACATTGGGTAGAGAATGGAGATTACGATAAAGCTCTTGCTTTTCTAGAAAGAATACCAAAAAGCCGTAAAGACCTGCTTTTCTATCAAGCTCAGGATTTATTGGCTCAAATTCATTTCAAACGTAAAAATTACGATATGGCTATTGAAATATATAAAAATATTGAAGAAGAAAATCCTAAGGACCACTCTCTAGATGTTATACTTTTTCATCGGGCTGAAGTTCATGAAGAAAAAGGAGAAATTGAGGAAGCTTTAGCTCTTTATAGGAGAATTCAGGACGACTTTCCCCAGACATATTATGGATATGATGCAGCTCAGAAAATTGGAAAATTAGAAACAAAAAAGTAGTGTTCTCTTGTAAATTCAAGGAAAAAATATATAATAATAAATCTTAATTTATATGAGGAGGTAATAAATGGCCCTTATGATTAATGAGGAATGCATCAATTGTGGAGCATGTGAACCTGAGTGTCCCAATGAAGCAATTTCGATGGGAGACGAGCTTTATGAAATAGATCATGAAAAGTGTACAGAGTGTGTTGGGCATTTTGAAGAGTCCCAATGTGTGGCTGTCTGCCCTGTGGACTCCTGTGTTCCTGATCCTGATTATAAAGAATCAAAGGAAGTATTAGAGGAGAAGTTCAGGAGGCTGACGGGTTAAAATTGATTTTATAATGATTTGATTTCCCTGGAATAGGAGTGATTTCGATCACTCCTATTTTTTTATCTGAAAGATGGAAGAAGAAAACAGAGAAGTAATCGCACAGGTAAGTGAAACCCCGGCATTTTCATTAAAGAAGGGCCTCTGGCTGAATATCCTTCTTTTTGTTATTACTTTATTCTCGACTTTTTATATTGGGATATCTTTGAGTTTGAACTACTTGTATCCTGAAGTTCTTGCTCAGAATTCCCAGGAAGGATTAAATATTGATATTTTTTTGGATCCGCAGGTCTTATTTTTGAGTTTTTTTTATGTAGCTGTGCTTTTCGGGATTTTATTGGGCCATGAATTTGGTCATTTTCTTACATGTCGTTACTATAAGATAAACGCCACTCTTCCATATTTTATTCCTGCGCCAACTCTAATCGGAACTATGGGTGCTTTTATCAAAATAAAATCGCCTATAACAAAAAAGAAGCAGCTCTTTGATATCGGTATTGCCGGCCCTTTAATAGGCTTTATTCTTTCAATTCCTGCCCTTGTGTATGGCCTTTCTTTATCTAAGATTGCTCCTCCGGTAATTCATGAGGAAGCAAGTTTTTTTATTTTTGGAGAGCCTCTTCTTATGAAGATTATCGGTGGGATGGTTTTAAAGGATATCCCTTCTGACGCTAGTATTTTTCTCCATCCTGTTGCATTTGCAGGGTGGGTAGGAGTGCTTATTACTTCATTTAACCTTTTTCCTGTGGGGCAGCTTGATGGCGGACATGTATCTTATTCGCTGTTGGGGGCAAAGTCTCGGGCTCTGTCCCGTTTTTGCCTGGTGGCTTTTGTTATAATGGGAGCTATTTTCTGGATAGGCTGGTTTATCTGGGCCCTTCTTATTTCCTTTTTGGGCATGAGACACCCGCGTGTTATGGATGAAGCGATACCTCTATCTCCAGGAAGGAGATTTATAGGGTATGTGATGATCTTGATTTTTATCCTTTCTTTTATTCCAGATCCCATTAAAGGGTATAGTTTGTTTGATGTAGTGAGAATATTTCAATTCTGAAGTAAAAAAATGAAGCCCTAAGTTTTTAACAATTTCTGTGGAAAACTTGTTAATTAAAGCCGAAATTTTCTACCAAAATTTAGAATTTTCTAGGAAATATGACAGTTTGCACAAAAATTAGTCATGTAACTTAAGTGCTTGATAATAAATAACTTATAAATACATTGTAAATAAAGAAGTTACGCATAAAGACAATAATTTTTACTAATGATTGAATAAGATGATAATGTAGAATAGATTATCATTACAATGAAGGGGTTCATTCTAGAAGTGAACCTAGATTAATTCGCGGAAATGCATAAGAAATTTTTAGATTTAGAAGAAGCTCTTGACCAGCTAAAAAGAGATTTTTGGCGGCAGAAAATTTCACGGCAGGAGTTTATAGATCAAGTTAAGAAGTTACAGCTGAAGGATGATCGGGGTCGATTCTGGATGATCGGGATTCGGAGTGGGTTATGGTATTGTTATAATGGAAAAGAATGGGTTCAATCCGAACCTCCTTCAATTATTGATGGGAAAGCAATTTGTATTTACTGTGGATTTGAGAATAAGCTGGATACAGAAGCCTGTTCTCGTTGTGGAAGAGGGCTGGAGAAAAAAGAGGATCTTCTTCAAAAGAGCGCGCGTTTATCCCAGCACTCTTCTCATGAATTACTACATGGAGAGGATGAAAGAGAATTCGAAGAAAGAGAAGAAGAGATACCTGGAGGTGAGAGGAACACAAGCTTTATCTTTCGCTCCTTAAGCCCTATCTCTTTTCTTGTGTTCTCGGGTACTTTAGGCCTCATTGTAGGATTAATTCTGGGTGTTTTAACCGGAGCAACAGATTATTTTTCTGGAATAGCCAAAATTTTACCCGCCTTTATTTACGGAGCCAAAGGGAATCTGCTTGGAGGTATTATATATGCCGGTCTTGGAGCTGTGTTCGGTTTTATAGCTTTTGGACTTTTAGGTTTTTGTATTGCCTTATTAATTAATTTTGTCTCTTCTTTTGTTGGAGGATTGAAAATTAATATTGATAAGATTGAATAGAATGTAAAAAAGATATTTTTAAGTGGGGGGAAGAAAATTGGCAAGCTGCGCTCGCAACAGGCTTCGCAATCTCACAATGTGTATTGTTGTTGCGAGTGAAGCGTGATAATCCCCTCCTTTTTTAAGGGTTTAATTCATCTGTAGGGGTTTGATTTATCGGTTCTCTTCCATTTTGTGTGGGTAATTAATTAAAACATAGTTTACCGGCTATCAGGTAGACGATAGTCCTTAAATATTGGGTTTTTTTGAAGCCATATGCTCTTTTCATCGCTGTTTTAATTTTAGAGTTTAGACCTTCAACAACACCATTGGTTATGCGTGATAGAGTGTAATTAATTACTCCTTGCCAGTAGTGCTTGATGGCCTTTGCCACCTCGATTACAGGTTTGAGTCGGCTATGCGTAGCCCAAAAGTACCACTTCTTGAGATAAAGCTCAGATTTCTCTAAGCTTTCTATTTCCCAAAACCGTGACAACGCTAGCTTGATTTGATAGGCACGAGCTGTTTTTAGATCCAACTTTTTCAGCTCAGCCAATTTCGCCTCTTGTTCCTCAGTTAGATTTTCGGGCCTCTTGAGCCATATAAATCGAGTCTTTTTAAGTTCTTGATTTTCTTTCTGCTCTGCCCAACGGACCATCTCAATAGCTTTGTTCATTTTTTTTATAATATGAAAACGGTCGAAAACCACGCTGGCCTGAGGAAGGTGTTTTTCGATACCGTTAAGATAAGGATCCCACATATCGCAACAGATCAATTCGATACCATCAAGATCAAAACCCCTGCACTCCATATCCTTAGCAAACTCATCAATAGCTTCTTCCCTCCGACTCTCGCCAGTAAAAACAATGCGTGAGGCATCAATATCACTAAAGGCCGTCATGAACTCATAACCTTTGCGTACAGAGAATTCATCTATACCCAGAATATGGAATTCAGAAAGGTCTACCTCTTTGCGAGCACGCTCAACATAGTGTTCAAGTATCCGCCAGATGCGGTTAGCATGCACCCCGACCAGGCTGGCTACTGCAGCTATTGACATCTCACGGCTTAATTGTAAAACCAGCATTTCAAACAACAAGGTAAAACCACTCCCAGGACGAGACCAGGGAACTTCAACCTGTTTTATGCCACACTCCCGGCAGTTAACTCTTGGTACCCGAACATGAAGATAGGTTTCATATTGAAAAAAATTAAGATGCCTCCACGTCCTATCCTTTGTATCGTGAACCTGGCATTTGCCTTCCTTGCAAGAAGGGCAAGGGAAAGTCGTTCCTCTTGTAAAATCTATTCTCAGATCCAATCGGCCAGATTCTTT
>JADHWO010000003.1 GCA_016783445.1 Candidatus Aminicenantota bacterium | reverse complement strand
CCATTTTTGGTGTCCTGCCCTTACTTCTGGCCAAAGGCCCTGGAGCAGAAATCCAGAGACCACTGGCAACAGTTGTTGTAGGAGGTCTTTTTACTTCCACATTAGTCACTCTTATTGTTCTCCCTCTTCTTTATCAAACCTTGAAAAAACATTCCCCCTCAGCTTAATCCCAAAGTTACCAGTAAGTATCTTTTTTGCCGCGACGAAGGACGGATCAATCATATTATAAGGGTATTTGGGGATGGATAAAGCGACTTTGAAGATTTAGCCTTCCTGAATCGCTTTTTGAGGGAATCCGGCGTAGACGGACACCGAGTATGTTTGAGCACAGCGAGTTACGCAGGTGCCGAAAAGAGCGATGAAGGAATGGCGTTAATAATCTGAACGGAAGCTAAGACATTCCCAAATACCCTTATTAATCCATCACGGCAAAAAAGATGCTTCCAAGTTACCATAGCCACTTGAAATTTTATAAGTTTGATGTTATTATTTTTTGTAAAGACTTCTTAATTTTTTATCCAGCATATTTCTTGGAGAAGCAAACAATGAACAGGAAGTTAATTAGACCAAACTTATCTGAAATCAAAGAAAAAATGACTCGCGAATCAGTTAAAAAGAAATCCCATCCTGCTTACGAGACTCACGCAGAAAATTATTACCACCTTAAACAGATGAATAAAAAAACTCTTATGGGAGTAGCATTTGAAGATGGAGAGACCACTGAAGGGTACATAGAATGGTATGATAAAAACTGCATAAAGCTTAACAGAAATAACGCTCCCAATTTATTAATCTACAAACACAGCATCAAATATCTTTATAAGCTGAATGACATTAAAAAGGGAAAACAGAAAACATAAAAAAAATGAATCTTCCCAAGATTGGAATAACTCTTGGGGATCCAGGGGGAATAGGTCCTGAAGTCGTTTTAAAGGCTTTATCATCTAAAAAATCTCTTCCCAAGGCTTATTACATTATTTTTGGTTCTTCTTTAATTGTAGAGAAAGAAAAAAAATCATTGAGCCTCGATCTGGATATTCAACTCTTCAATAATACAAAAAGTTCAATCTCTTCCCCTATTACTCTGTTAGAAATAGACAATCCACTAAAAAATATAAAAATGGGGTCTCCCTCTAAAGAAAATGGACAGGCCTCCTTTATTTTTTTCAAGGAAGCCGTCAAAGAAGCAACAAGAGGATCCATACAAGCGATAGTCACAGCTCCAATATCAAAACACTCCTGGCATTTAGCAGGGGTAGAATGGAACGGCCATACAGATTACCTCAACCAAGCCTATCCTCAAGCAATCATGGTTTTTTGGTCAGAAAGAATAAAAGTTGCCCTGTTCAGCCACCACCTTCCATTAAAGATAGCACTCAAAAAAATCAAAAAAGAAGCTCTTCAGGAATTTTTTCTCCTTCTTCATCAGCACATAGAAAAAATCCAGCCAAAAAAATTTCATTTCCTGGTTGCAGGATTAAATCCTCATGCAGGGGAGGAGGGATTTCTTGGATCTGAAGAAGAAGAGGAAATAATTCCAGCAATAAAACATGTAAAAAGAAAAGGAGTTAGAATCAGTGGCCCTTTTGCACCTGATATTGTTTTCATAAAAGCCTTAGGCCGTACTGACACTGTCGTCATCGCACTCTATCATGATCAAGGGCTCATCCCTTTCAAGCTGGAATCTTTTAAAAAAGGAATCAATGTAACCCTGGGTCTCCCTTTTATCCGTACATCTCCTGACCATGGTACAGCCTTGGATATTGCAGGTAAAGGAGTGGCCAGCCCGGAAAGTATGCTCGAGGCAATAAAACTTGCCTGCAAGTTATCTCCAAGATTTTTTTAATTCAGCTCTTAATTCCCGATCACGGTCTCTTTCCCGAATAGCTTCTCTTTTCTGGTAAACCCTTTTTCCTCTTGCAAGGGAGATTTCCACCTTCACTTTACCCTTATCATTGATCAGGACTTTTGTGGGGACAAGCGTAAATCCTTTTTCTTTAATTTTCCCTGTTAAACGCTTTATTTCACGTCGGTGCAGTAAAAGCTTTCTTTCTCTTCTGGGGTCATGGTTGAATCTATTTGCAGGTTCATAAGGGCTTATATTACAGTTGACAAGGATAACTTCACTCGCTTTAATTTCAGCATAGCTTTCTTTCAGGCTTATTCCTCCTGTCCGAATAGATTTGACTTCGCTCCCCAAAAGAGAAATTCCAGCTTCATGGCTCTCCAGAATTTCATAGTTGTAATACGCCTTTTTATTCTTGGCGATGATTTTCATCCTTTGGTTCGTCCTTTTCTGGCTCCAATATAAGCCTGATTAAATTTATATGACGTTTAATCATTTTTTCAACTACAAATTTATAATTTTTGTAATTTAGAATTTCACTTTCTCGGGGAATTTTCCCAAATTCAGAAAGTAAAAAACCTGCTAATGTTGAATACTGCCTTTTTTCCGGGATGCTAAGAGCAAGTCTCTGGTTAATGTCTTTAACAGAAGTTCTGCCTTTGATGGCATAAACATTCTCCTCTATTTGGATTATTAAATCTTCCTCTTTTAAATCATATTCATCCCGAATCTCTCCCACAATCTCTTCGATAATATCCTCAAGGGTTACAATTCCCTCCATGTTCCCAAACTCATCCACAATAAAAACAAGATGGTTTGTTGTCTCCTGCATCTGGAGTAAGGTTTTCTCCAAAGAGGCAGATTCCGGGATAAAAAATGGCTTTCTGAGAATGTTGCGTATATTAAATTCTTTATTATCAACAAGATAAGGAATTATATCCTTTGCGTGAATAACGCCTTCTATATTATCTAACCTTCCCCGGTAGACAGGAAATCTTGAAAATCCATCAGAGAGAATCATCTCTAAAATTTGCTGCTTGGATGATTTTATCTCAATGGCCCTGACTTGAGGACGAGGAATCATAATTTCACTTACTGGCCGTGAAGCGATGTCCAGAACACCTGAGATCATTTTTTTACGAAGTGAAGACATCCCCTTTATTCCCTTTGTCAGCAGAACTTTAATCTCTTCCTCGTTAAGAGAGCGCGAAAAGCCCGATCTTTTTTTAATAGATGAAGGGAAGATTAAGCTGGAAATGAAGGTAAAAGCCTTTACAAATGGAAAAAAGATTATCACAAAAAATCTGATTGGCTGCACAAACAGGAACGAAATCTTTATAGGATTATAAGCTGCATAAGTTTTAGGTGTAATTTCAGAAAGGATAAGAATTAAAATAGTCGTCGTAAGTGTAGCAAATAAAATTGCATGATTTTTATTTTGGATTAGTGAGACAAAAATAAAGGTCGCAACAGAAGCTGCAGCTGCATTCACTAAGGTGTTCCCTATAAGAATGGTCGCAAGAAGGTTATCCGCTTTTTTTAAAAGCCTTTTAACTAGCTCTGCTCTCCTGGAACCTTTCTTCTCCAAATAATCAAGTTTATAAGGACTGGCAACAATAAAAGAGGTTTCAGAAGAAGAGAAAAAAGCACTTAGAAGCAGAAACAGGAAAAAAAGGATGAGGGCAGGAAAAAGCATATTATAAAAAATCAGGAAACCAGGCTATTATCTTCATCTTTAAAACATAGGGATAAAGAATCCATAATCCTTTGCTCAATTTCAGTTAAGGATACAGAGGAAACTTCTGAGATCTCAGATATTATAAGCTCTTTTACCTTTTCCATCATTTTCTTTTCACGGAAAGAAAGGGGTTTGATAAGATTGAGGTAATAGAGACTCTTCAAGACTAATACCATATCATGCATTGCTCCGGATTTCATAAGATTGATGTGCTCTTTGTATCTCCCCTTCCAGTTCATTGTAACATCAACACTGCCATTGCTTATGTAATCAAAGATTTTCTCAACGCGCCCTCGCGAAATTGGCTTTCTTATCCCAATTTCTTCTGTATTTGAAAAAGGCACTAATACAAGAGTATCATTTGACACAATTCTCAGGTGATAAATCCTGAATTTTTCCCCATAGTGTTTTTCTACCTGAATATCTTCAATAACCCCAATTCCTTGATTGGGATAAATGATTTTATCCCCAACCTTAAAAGAGTCCATCGCCAAGCATTATACTCAATAAGGGCATTAGAGTCAAATTAATATCTCCTACATTTTTTTCCTGTAAAAACGGCAAAAAAGAAACATCTGTTAGTCATGGAAGCATCTTTATGTCTGTAATGGTTTAGTAAGGGTATTTGGGAATGTCGTAGCTTCCGTTCAAATTTTTAACGCCATTCCTTCATCATTCTATTCAAAGCATAAACGAATGGCAGTGGGTGAGAAAAACCGTTTGAAGGAGAGCTCAGGTCAGCAGGTTCAAAAACACGCAGCTTTTGCCCCAGCGAGTCAAAAGCTGCTCGATTTCAGGCTTCGCTCTCCTCTCCATCATGGAGAGGAACCATGCCCGCTCAGCCTTCAAGCGGTTTTTCTTACCTGCTGGCCTTCGCAAAATTTAAATATTTGACTCGCTGGGGAAAATACACGGGCTGACGAATCAGTTTGCCTGACTATTTCTTTATCACGGAAATAAGAATGCTTACGTTAATCATTACAAACTTGACAGATAAGAGCGAGTTTATTAACATACTTCCTCTACAGGAAATAATACTAATATGAAAAGAACGTTCCAACCCAATAAAAGAAAGAGAAAGAAAAACCATGGATTTCTAGTTCGGATGAGAACTAAAGGTGGACAGCGCATTATAAAACACCGTAGACAAAAAGGAAGAAAAAGAATTGCTGGTTGATGAATGAATCCCTTGGTACTCAGGAGAGGATAAGAAAGCAAAAAGATTTTTTACATCTCTACAAAAAAGGGAAACGTTACAAAGGTGATTACTTCAATCTTATTTATCTCTCCAGCAATTTAAGTTTTTCAAGAATGGCTGTTATTGTCAGTAAAAAAGTCGGTAACGCCGTTAAAAGAAATAAAATCAAGAGATGGATGAGATCTCTATTCAGAAGGAACAAGATGTTGTTCGAAAATCCCCTGGATATCATTATCATTGCAAAAAAAGAAATTCTCGAAGCCCCCTGGTTAACACTTCAAGAAGACTATCTTGCTGCCATAAAATCCATTTGTAAAAGAAATACTTCTCCATGAAATTTTTTGCCTTATTCTTGATCCGGTGCTATCAGGTGCTTTTTTCACCGCTCCTGGGATGTCACTGTCGTTTTGAACCCACATGCTCTGTCTACACTTACAAAGCCATAAAAAAACATGGCTTTTTTAGAGGAACATTACTGGGAAGCAAGAGACTTCTCAAGTGTCATCCTTTTCATCCTGGAGGGATCGACACCATCCCATAAGAGGTCAATATATGGAAAAAAGAGTATTAGTGGCTATCGTTCTTTCTTTTCTAGTTTTAGTTCTCTATCAACTCCTTTTTATGAAAAAACCACAACAGCCTGTAACTCCCGCGGTAAGCGCCATAGAATCAGAAAAAAAGCCCGGGCAACAGATTTATGGAAAAGAAACTCTTCCTCCCACAAAAACTCCTCAAGCAAAAGAACTCGCAGAAGACAAGAGAGCACCTCAACAGATTTCAGCTCAAACAGAAAAACAAATCCTAATCGATACTTCCCTATATCAAGCTGTATGGAGCAACAAAGGCGGCGTTTTAAAGAGCTGGAAGCTTAAAAAACATAAGAACGAAGAAAAAGAAGACCTTGAGCTTGTTCCCCTCCACTCTTCAGATTTAAACACATATCCTTTCTCCTTGAGAACAGATGATTCATCTTTTGATAACACAATCAACAGCGTTTTTTATCAATCCTCGAATTTAAATTTAGAATTAAAAGAAGGGCAAACTGGTGAGGTCCGTCTTTTATATGCCGATAATGAAGGGACACGTGTGGAAAAAATCCTGACATTCCAGGGCGGGAAATATGACTTTGATATCCAGATTAACGTATGGAAATACGGACAAAAAATTGAGCCCGGAGTCCTCTGGGGACCAGGATTTGGCAATCCATCTTCCTCTGAGCTTAAGCAGCAGCGATTCGGAGGAGGACAAGGCATGGCTGTTTTTCCAACTCCAAAAGTTAAACGTCTGGACGAAAGAAAGTTCATTCAAAAAAACAAATGGGAAAGCTTAGTGATCAAAAAAGAAAATGTTTTTTATTTTGTACAATGGGCTGCCTACGAAAATAATTATTTCACAGCTCTATTTATCACTTCCTTCCAAGATGCAAGCGCAACCTTTTTGAGAGAAGGGCCTGAAGAAGCTCCGCATTTTCTGCTATCTGTAAGCTCACCTCAAAAGGTTTATATCGGACCTAAAGATTTTGATTCTTTAGTTGAATTCGGCTTCCAAACAAAAAGGCTTATAAGATTCGGACTTTTCGGATTTATATCGGAAATACTTCTTAGAGCCAGTAAATTCATTCATAGAATTGTCCCCAACTGGGGATTATCGATCATCATCCTGACTCTTATCATTAAAATCATCTTTTTTCCCTTAACATACAGCAGTATGCGCTCCATGGCTAAAATGCAGGAACTCCAGCCTAAAATCAAAGCTCTGAGAGCTAAATACAAGAAGTCAAAGACAGATATAGCCCAGCGCCGTAAAATGAACGAAGAAGTCATGAGGCTCTACAAAGAACAGGGAGTCAACCCGGCAGGAGGCTGCCTACCTATGCTTATTCAAATACCTGTTTTCTGGGGATTTTTCCGGCTTCTGATCGTAGCCATCGAATTCAGGCACAGCCCCTTTATATTCTGGATTACTGACCTCTCAGTGAAAGATCCCTTTTATGTAACTCCTATTCTGATGGGTCTTACACAATTTATCAGCCAAAAAATGACGCCCACATCTGCTGATCCTGCTCAGACAAGAATGATGCTGATCATGCCTTTTGTCTTCACTTTCATTTTTATGAGTTTTCCAAGCGGCCTTGTTCTTTACTGGCTGACCAACAATGTTCTCCAAATTGGCCAGCAGTACATTATGAACCGCCTGAAGCAAAAGAAAAAGAGAGAATCACATGGAAAAAGAAGAAAAAAATAATCAAAATCAAGAATTTAAAGGAAAAAATTTAGAAGAAGTCATAGGCCATGCCGAACATGTTCTAAAGCTCCCCAGAAGCAAGTTCAACTACGAAATAGTCACAGAAAAAACTAAACTCTTTGGAATGAAGAGCAAAGAAATCGTAATTCGCACCTGGCCCAAAGAAGATCCTGAAGAAAATCCTGTTGCTCAATTCCTCGATAAGGTCCTTTCTCTTTTACCTCTTGAAATAAATTACCAGATAAAAATAAAAAACGACACGGTCTATATCATTTTTGAAGGAGATGACAGACATATACTCCTGATGAAAGATGGTTCGCTGCTCCTGGCCTTTCAACACATTCTTAATAAAATATCTCCCCAGAAAGTTCAAGCAGACTGCGAATTTTATAGAGAAAAGAAAGAAAGGCAGATAAAGGAGTATGCCCAGAACGTTGCCCAGCATGTTCACGAAACAGGCAAATATGAAATTCTGGATATGATGAATCCTTATGAAAGGCGAATCGTTCATATCGCAGTCAACCAAATCCCAGGGATCACGACCGAAAGTATTGGTGATGGATTTCTAAAACAAATCAAGATCTTCCCGACAAGAAACCAGACTTAGTTATCCTAGCTTCTATCCCATTGTTTTATTATCAAAAATTTTATTCTTTACTGTTTATTCGCCACAAATTAATATATAGGTTATGCTTGAAGACACTATCATTGCCATCTCCACCCCTTTTGGCTCCGGGGGGCTTGGTATAGTCCGTCTGAGCGGGAAAAAGTCCCTTTTAATCGCAAAAAAAATATTCAAGCCTAAAAAAACCAAAGCCAAGATTCCTCCTCTTCATCCAATTCTTGGATATCTTTTTAATCCTGAACAGAAGGAATGCTTCGACAAAGCCTACCTGACCTATTTCCCATCGCCCCATACATATACCAGGGAAGACCTGGTGGAAATCAGCTGTCATGGAAGTCCTGTAATACTTGAGGAACTCGTCCGTCTCGGCATAAAAGCCGGGGCCAGACATGCAAATCCAGGCGAGTTCACTCTCAGAGCTTATTTAAATGGAAGAATAGACATCATCCAGGCTGAAGCCATAAACGATATCATCCAGGCCGCTTCTTATAAACAAGCAAAAATATCTTTTAAGCAGCTTGAAGGCAGCCTGTCCAAAAAAATATCAACCCTCCGGAATCAGATCATCCACCTTCTCTCTCAAATCGAAGCCAGCATTGAATTCCCGGAGGAAGGCTTACGAATCTCATCTAAACAGACATTAAAAACAATGGAAAGCGTAATTCTTACCATAAAAAAACTTATTGGAAGCTATCATCTGGGAAAAATACTTTCTGAAGGCCTCACTCTGGCCATCACAGGAAGTTCAAATGTGGGGAAATCAACTCTATTTAATAAGCTTCTCGAAAAAGAAAGAGCTATTGTCACGCCCTATCCAGGCACAACGAGAGATTACTTAAAAGAGAAAATAAAAATAAAAAATTCTGTTTTTAACCTGATCGATATGGCAGGCCTTGATACTCCAGTTCACCCGGCAGATAAGGAAGGCATTCAAATAGGAAAAAAATTGGCCTCTCGGGCAGAAGGAGTACTTCTTCTCTTTGACGGCTCTCGCAGGGAAACCCTTACAGATTATAGACTTTTAAAAAAATTCAAAGATAAAAATACTATTCTCCTCTTTAATAAAATTGACCTGCCCCAGAAAATGAACAAAAAAAAACTGAAAGGCCAGGACAAAAATCTGCAAACACTTGAAATATCTGCTTTAAAAGGAACAAACCTGGAGAAACTTAAAGAGAAGATCTATGAGTTTTTTGTTCCAGACCAGAAACAGGGAGAAGAAGTTATTTTTCATTTACGCCAAAAACTTCTCCTTGAAGAAATTCTTGGTTATTTGATCAAAGGGCATCTCTGTCTTAAAGAAGGCTTTCCTGAAGAAGTTTATGTGGAAGAAATCCGGAAAGCTATCCCTTTAATCGGTCAGCTTACTGGAGAAATTCGGGCGGACGATATTATTAAAGATATCTTCAGCCGATTCTGCGTAGGAAAATAAAGAAAAAATGAAATCTGTGGATGAATATGATGTTATTGTCGTGGGTGCAGGCCACGCTGGCTGTGAAGCTGCCTATGTAACAAGCACAATGGGGCTTAAAACCTGCCTTATTACAATTCATCTTGAAACAATTGCTCAGATGTCTTGCAATCCTGCTATAGGAGGCCTTGCTAAGGGGCATCTGGTGAGGGAAATAGATGCTCTTGGTGGCCTCATGGGCCTTCTGGCTGATAAAACTGGTTTACAATTCAGGTTGCTCAATAGAAGTCGAGGCGGGGCTGTCCAGGCTCCCCGTGCTCAATCTGATAAGGTTCTCTACAGGCTTACAATGAAAAATTGGCTGGAAAACATCCCCAAATTGACACTCTTCCAGGGATTTGTCACTGAAATCTTTATTAAAGATAAAAAAACTCGGGGAGTTTTAACCCTGGAAGGGAATAAATTTCTCTCCAAAGCTGTTATCCTGACACCAGGAACATTTCTAAACGGACTAATCCACATAGGGCTTAACAGTTATTCCGCAGGGAGGGCTAACGAGCCAGCTTCTAAAGAACTGGCTGAAAATTTAAAAAAAATCGGTTTAAAAACTTTTCGTCTAAAAACAGGAACTCCTATGAGGCTTGACAAGCATACTATCGATTGGAGCCAATTCACACCCCAGGCTGGGGATAAAAAGCCGGTCCCCTTTTCTTTTCGTACTCAAAAAAAGCTAAATAATAAAATCCTCTGCCATATTGGATATACAAACCAAAAAACCCATGAAATTATTAAAAATAATCTGGATAAGTCCCCCCTGTTCAGCGGGAAAATAACTGGCATCGGACCCCGTTATTGCCCCTCAATAGAGGATAAAGTTGTCAAATTTCCTCATCACCTGAGACATCAATTTTTTCTTGAACCCGAAGGTTTAGAAACCGCTGAAATCTACGTAAACGGCATCTCTTCTAGCCTTCCTCTCCAGGTACAGAAAAAAATCCTGCAAAGCATACCAGGCTTGGACCAGGCAAAAATATTCCGACCAGCTTACGGCATTGAATACGATGCAGTCGTTCCCACTCAGCTTCGCCTTACTCTGGAAACAAAAAATATTAAAAATTTGTACTTAGCTGGACAGATCAACGGAACATCTGGCTATGAAGAAGCAGCAGCCCAGGGTTTAATGGCAGGAATAAATGCTGCCTTAAAAATTAAAAAGAGGAAACCTTTCATCTTACGGCGGGACCAGGCCTATATAGCTGTTCTCATCGATGACCTCATATCAAAGGGAGTTGAAGAGCCCTACCGACTCTTCACCTCACGTGCTGAATACAGACTTCTCCTTCGTATTGATAATGCAGACAAAAGATTGACCCAATACGGGTACGATCTCGGACTCATAAAGGAAAAAGACTATGAAAATTACCTGAAAAAACAGGAAAATATAAAAAAAACCATGGAATTTCTTAAAAAAGAAAAAATAATAACGGAGAATAATGAAAAAATCCCTCTAAAAAATATGTTAAAAAAACCTGAAGTAAGATTTAAAAATGTGGTAGAATATAAAAAATTTAAGCTGCCTTTATCAGATGAAGAGATAAGAAACATTGAATCAGAAGTAAAATATGAGGGTTATTTAAAAAAACAAGAGAAGGAAATTGCCAGAATCAAAAGAGTTGATAAAGAGAAAATTCCAAAAAACACAGAATTCAAAAAAATTGCAGGGCTAACGGGGGAAGTGATTGAAAAATTAGAAAAAACCCGGCCTCAAACAATAGGAGAGGCCAAAAAAATCCCAGGGATTACCCCTGCAGCAACCATTAACCTACATATTCACTTAAAGATTCAAAAAAGAAAAAAACAGATAAGAGAAAAATGTTCCACGTGAAACATTAAAGAGAATGAAAAAAGTAATAGCCATAGCCAACCAAAAGGGCGGTGTTGGGAAAACAACAACAGCCATTAACCTTGCTGCTTCCCTGGCTTTAATAAACAAGAAAGTACTAATTGTGGATATCGACCCTCAGGGAATGGCAACAGTTGGCCTCGGAAAAACAAAAAAAGAAAACGAGGGAATCTACCAGGCACTCATGAACGGCCAAAACATGACGGATTGTATCCTGCCCACCGAGCTCAAAAACCTTTATATCTGTCCCTGTTCCCCTGAATTGGCGGGAGCAGAAGTAGAGCTTTACTCCCAAGAGAAAAAAGAAAAAAGGCTTAGAGAAGCCATAAATGGGATCGAGAAATATTTTAGTTTTATCCTTATTGATTGTCCCCCTTCCCTGGGCTTTCTAACAATAAATGCCCTTACAGCTGCTGATTCAGTCCTCATCCCTGTCCAGTGCGAGTTTTTTTGTATGGAGGGCATTCCAACACTCCTTCATATTTTTGATGAGGTTCGGACTCACTTAAATCCCGCTCTCTCTATAGAGGGAATTCTCTTGACGATGTACGATGAAAGAACTAACCTTTCCAAACAGGTAGCCGAAGAAATTAGGCATAACCTTAAAGAGATTACGTATGAGGTTATCATTCCTCGAACAGTTAGACTTGCTGAGGCTCCAGGTTTTGGTAAACCGATTATTCTTTATGCAAAAAAATCTAAAGGAGCTGAAGCCTATTTTAATTTAGCTCAGGAGATGCTTCAAAAATGAAAAAGAAAGCTTTAGGAAAGGGCTTAAAGGCATTCCTTCCCGAAGAGTACGGCATTCTAAAAGAAGAGAGGTATGCTGAATTGGACATAGAACAAATCAAGCCAAATCCTCTTCAGCCGAGACTTAAATTCGACCATGAATCTATTGATCAGCTAGCCCACTCGATAAAAGAATCGGGGATTCTCCAGCCTATCGTTGTAATTCAAGATAAAAGCTATTACAAAATAATTATTGGAGAACGCAGATGGCGTGCTGCTCAAAAAATCGGCCTTAAAAAAATTCCTGCTGTCATCCGCAGTATGGCCAAAGTTAAGCAGTTCGAGACCTCTCTTGTGGAAAACCTCCAGAGGGAAGATCTCAATCCCTTAGAAGTTGCTTTAGCCTACAAGAAATTAATTCAAGAACTTAACTACACTCAACAGGATATCGCTGATAAAGTTGGAAAAGACAGGACTTCTGTTGCCAATTATTTACGTCTTCTCAACCTTCCAAAAGAAATCCAGAATAATCTTGCAGAGCGTAAAATTTCTATGGGACATGCCAGAGCTCTAATCAGCCTTGAAAATTCCAGGCTCCAAATTTCTCTTGCCCGCCAGATCATTCAAAAACAACTTCCAGTGCGGGATGTCGAAAAGATAATCCATAAAATCAAGCATCCCACCCCAAGTAAAAAGGATCAATTGCCTGATCCAGACTTAATGGCTCTTCAAGAAGAGCTTATCAGGCTTCTGGGTACTAAAGTATCAATCTCAGGGAGCCAGAAAAAAGGGGTGATTAAAATACATTACTTTTCTACAGACGATTTAAACAGATTCTATGAAAAAATTAAGGAGTGAACTCATGGACAATAAGAAAAAAATGTTAGACTCAGATAAGATCACAGGGTTTTTTGATAAAGACACTGAAATTGATGGCAACTTAACTTTTAAGGGCTCTTTCCGTATTGATGGTCATTTTAAAGGTAAAATTGATTCGGAATCAATCCTCATTATTGGAGAGAAGGGAAAGGTCGAAGCAGACGTTAATATTGGTTATATTATAATCAACGGCGAAATTAAGGGTAATATCCAGGCCACAGAAAAGGTCGAGATAAACGCCACTGGACGAGTAATCGGGTCTGTTATAACTCCAAAGCTGATTGTAGAAGAGGGAGCCTATCTTGAAACCAGTTGTCAAACATCGGATCAAATTCCCTTGCCTAAGACTAAAAAAGAGAAAGAGGTTGAACAGGGATACCAATCTTGAAATTAGCAACAGGAATCATCCCCGCCCGATACAACTCGCAACGGTTCCCTGGGAAGCCCTTGGCTCTCATCCAGGGAAAATCCATGATCCAGAGAGTCTATGAAGCTACAAAAACATCTAAGTTCCTTGACCACTTAATTATCGCAACTGATGATTTAAGAATTTTTGAGGCTGCAGAAAAATTTGGAGCAGATGTTAGAATGACTTCTACTGACCATCTTTCCGGTACCGAAAGAGTCGCTGAAGTAGCCAAGGAAATCCAAAGCTCCATTGTCATCAACATTCAAGGAGATGAGCCTCTCTTAAGAGGAGAAATGATAAATGACCTGGTGATAGCCCTGCAGGATGAATCCATCCCCATGGCCACTCTTGCTGCTGAAGTTAATAACTCGAGTCTCCTTTATGAAAATAATGTTGTCAAAGTAACAACAGATAAAAAGGGCTTTGCCCTCAATTTTTTCCGTTCTCCCCTCTCTTCAAAGGAATCCGATTTTTTCTTCCAACACATCGGAATTTATGGCTATCAAAAAGATTTTCTACAGACTTTCTGCAAAATACCACCATCTAAACTGGAAAAAGAAGAAAATTTAGAGCAACTTAGAGCTCTAGAAAATGGATACAAAATAAAAATCATTATAAGTCAATTTTTAACCTTGAGTGTTGACACCCCTCAAGATATAATCAAGGTTGAAAACTATTTAAAGCAAAACACTAATGACTAAATTTATTTTTATCACAGGAGGAGTCCTTTCCGCATTAGGCAAAGGAATCGCCGCAGCTTCAATCGGCAGACTATTGGAAAGCCACGGCTATAAAATAACCCTTCAGAAACTTGATCCCTACATAAATGTAGACCCTGGCACCATGAATCCTTTCCAGCATGGAGAAGTTTATGTTACGGATGACGGAGCTGAAACAGACCTTGACCTGGGGCATTATGAACGGTTCACTTCCACTAAAACAACCAGGGCGCATAACTGGACAGCCGGAAAAATTTACGAATCAATTATAAGAAAAGAACGTAAGGGTGAATACCTCGGTAAAACAGTTCAGGTTATCCCCCATGTTACAGATGAAATAAAAAAGGCCTTCTATGCTGTCTCTGATAAAAATGATATTGTCATCGTCGAAATAGGCGGCACTGTAGGAGACATTGAAAGCCAGCCTTTCCTTGAAGCAATACGACAGATGAGGCTTTCTTTGGGAAGCGATAACGCTCTTTTTGTCCATCTGACACTTGTTCCATTCATTAAGACATCTGGTGAGCTGAAAACAAAACCAACACAACACAGTGTCCGCGAACTCCAGGCGATAGGTATCCAGCCCGATATAATTCTTTGCCGAACAGATAGATTTCTTAATCAAGAAATAAAAGCTAAAATTTCCCTTTTTACAAATGTTCCCATGGAAGCGGTTATCACTGCCAAAGATGTGGGTAATATTTATGAAATTCCCCTCATTTTTGCCCAGGAAGGACTTGATGGTATTATCCTGAAACAATTGATGCTTCCTAAAAGAAAAAAGAATCTAAACCGATGGAAAACATTAATCGACAGAATGAAAAATCCCCGGGATGAAGTTAATATTGCCATTGTTGGAAAATACGCAGGCCTGCGAGATTCTTACATGAGTTTAAATCAGGCTTTGATCCATGGGGGAACAGCTCACAAGCTTAAAGTTAACATATCCTGGATAGAGGCCGAGGATCTGGAAAACAAAAAGGTTGAGGAAGTCTTGGCCAAAGCAGACGGAATTCTGGTCCCAGGCGGTTTTGGTGTTAGAGGGATCGAAGGCAAAATAAGAGCTGTTACATATTCTCGAAAGCATAAAATACCATTTTTTGGCATCTGCTTAGGAATGCAGGCTGCTTCCATCGAGTTTGCCCGGAATACCGCCTCTCTCCATAATGCAAACAGTACAGAGTTCAATCCAAAAACTCCCCATAAAATTTTCTTTAAATGGCGTGAACTAAAAGGAATTAAAGATCTTGGAGGTACTATGAGGCTGGGTGAATTTTTGTGCCGCCTGAAAAAAGGCTCTTTTGCTGAAAAGGCCTACGCAAAAGAGAGCATTTACGAGCGGCACCGTCACCGCTACGAATTTAATCCTGAATACAAAAACATCTTGAAAAAAGCCGGCCTTTCCATCTCCGGGAAAAATCCTGAGCATAAGCTGGTGGAAATTGTAGAGATCAAGGACCACCCCTGGTTTCTTGGATGCCAGTTTCATCCAGAATTTAAATCAAAACCTTTAAATCCTCATCCTCTATTTAAAGCTTTTATCGGAGCAAGTTATGCCTATCGAAGTAAAAGAAATATCCATAAAAAACAAATTTAAAATTGGCGGGACCAATCCCTTTTTTCTGATAGGAGGCCCGTGTGTCATTGAAAGTCAAGACCATGCTTTCTTCATCGCTAAAGAAATAAAAAAAATATGTGAGAATCATCAGATCTCCTTTATTTTTAAGGCCTCATATGACAAAGCTAACCGTTCATCATTAAAATCTTTTAGGGGACCTGGCTTGGAATCCGGGTTGGAAACTCTACATTATATAAAAAGTGAGCTAGATATCCCTGTACTCTCGGATATTCATGAAACAAGCCAGATCGAGAAAGCTGCTCAAGTATTGGACATACTCCAGATTCCGGCTTTTCTCTGCCGCCAGACAGACTTAATTGTGGAGGCATCTAAAACTCTAAAGCCCCTGAACCTTAAGAAGGGACAATTTATATCCCCGTATGAAATGAAAAATACTGTCGAAAAAGCTCTCAGTCAAGGTAACAAAAACATAATTCTCACAGAACGAGGAACTTCTTTTGGATATAACAACCTAGTTTTTGACATCCGTTCCATTCCTATTATGAAGAAATGGGGATTCCCCGTTGTTATAGATGCATCCCACAGTGTACAAAAACCAGGAGGTGAGGGAAGTTCTTCAGGAGGTGCGGCTGAATTTATCCCTTATGTCGCAAAGGCGGGAATTTGCGTTGGCGCAGATGGACTTTTTCTTGAAGTCCATGATAATCCATCCCAGGCTCTTTCGGATAAGTTTAACTCATTGAATTTAAAAGATTTAGACAGTCTTTTAACAGCCTTGCTCAGGCTTAAAAAACAAGCAATATGAATCCCAATCACCTTAAGGTATAATAATAAACCATGATAAAAGATGATATCATTCAAACAGGCAAAAATGTCCTGAACATAGAATCAAAGGCTGTTAAAGCTTTAGCCTCAAGGCTGGATGAAAACTTTGTTCAGGCAGTTGAACTCCTTTCCAAAACAAAATCCAGGGTTATAGTAACCGGCATGGGAAAATCTGGCCTTGTTGGCAGGAAGATTGCTGCCACTTTATCAAGCTGCGGAACACCAGCAATGTTTATCCACGCAGCTGAAGCTGGCCATGGTGATCTCGGCATGATCGTCAAAGAAGATATTCTAATCGCTGTCTCCTATAGTGGAGAGACAAGAGAGATCGTTGACCTCCTGGATTTTTTTAAAAGAATAGGAATAAAACTCATCAGCATCACGGGCAATAAAGCCTCAAAATTAGCCAGGTATAGTGATATTGTTCTGGAAGCAAAGGTCGAAAAAGAAGCTGCGCCAAACGGCCTTGTCCCCACAGCAAGCTCAACGGCTGCCCTTGCCCTGGGAGATGCAATCTCCATCGCTTTAATGAAGAAAAAGGGGTTTAGTGAAGAGGATTTTGCTACTGTTCATCCTAAGGGAGAAGCTGGAAAAAAGCTTCTCAAAATAAAAAACCTAATGCACAAAGGAAGGAAAATTGCCAGCATTTCTCAAGAAAGCTTAATGAAAGATGTCCTTGAAGAAATGACCAAGAAAAAACTTGGAATGACATGTGTAGTGGACAGTGATCAAAAGCTTGTGGGAATTATAACTGATGGGGATTTAAGGCGTATTATTCAGAAACACAGGAAATATTTTCTGCAAAAAACAGCCAGGGACTGCATGACTCCAAATCCCATCACAATAAACAAGGACGATTTGGCTACCAAGGGCTTGAACCTCATGGAAGAAAACAAAATAACTTCTTTAATCATAAAAAGTAAAAAAGGGGAAATTGAAGGGATTATACATCTTCACGATTTGTGGAGAACAGAGATGTTCTGATGAACGAAAAAGATCGAGCGCGTAAAATCAAGATGATCATCATGGACGTTGACGGAACCCTTACGGATGGATCCCTTCTCATTCTTCCTGACGGCGAAGAACTTAAATCCTACAATGTTAAAGACGGTGCAGGCATCCTGCTCGCTCATTTAGCAGGGCTTAGTACTGGAATAATAACCGGGAAAACATCAAAAGCCCTGGAAAAAAGAGCCGAAAAGCTAAAAATAAGTGATCTTTATCAGGGAATTCTTAATAAAATAGAGGTCCTATCTGAAATCCTTGATAAGAACGAGCTCAAACCTGAGCAAATTGCCTATATAGGTGATGACCTTGGAGACCTTGAGGTTATAAAAACCGTGGGTTTTGCTGGTGCAGTGGCTGATGCCCATCCGGAGATAAAAAAACACAGCCATTTTATATGCAGCAAAACAGGAGGAAAAGGAGCTGTACGGGAATTTATTGAATTTATTCTTGAAGCGCAGGATAAATGGCAAACCGTAAAATCCGGTTTTAAAGATTTGATCGATCGCAGAGAACGACTCTAAATTTTAACATATTAAAATATTCATAAATAACTTAACGAAAAAACGTTTCGTAAAAGGGAAAATGATATCTTATTTTGGATTTCCTGGAGAGCTAAAATGAATATCAAACCGGAAATTTTCAGGCAGTACGATATAAGAGGCAAAGTCGATAAAGACCTGACTCCTGATACTGTAGAACTGCTGGGCAAAGGAATAGGTACATATTTCCGCCAGAATAAAAGAAGAGACATCGCTCTGGGAAGAGACTGCCGACTCAGCTCTCCAGCCTTTTCTGAAGCACTATCCAGAGGACTTCTTTCAACCGGATGCCATATCACAGACTTGGGAATAATTCCAACCCCTCTACTTTATTTCGCAATTTATTATAAAAAAATAGAGGCTGGAGTGATGATCACCGGCTCCCATAATCCTCCCGAATACAATGGATTTAAAATGATGCTAGGAGAAGAGACTCTTTACGGAAAAACTATCCAGGATATCTTCACAATCATTCAAAATAAAAACTTTATTGAGGAAGTTAGTACAAACAAAAAAAATTACAACATTATTCCTGAATACCAGGATTTCCTCTTGAAAAATATCAAGCTTAATAAAAAGCTGAAGGTTGTTGTGGATGCCGGAAATGGAACGGCCGGAGTTATCGCTGTCCCTATTTTTAAAAAATTGGGATGTGATGTTATAGAGCTATATTGTGAGATGGATGGTAACTTTCCCAATCATCATCCTGACCCAACCCTTCCTGAAGCCCTTAAAGACCTCATTAAAAAAGTCACTGAATCAAAAGCTGATCTGGGCGTTGCCTACGACGGAGATGGAGACAGAATCGGCGCTATAGATGATAAGGGAAACATTATTTGGGGTGACCAGCTCATGGTTTTTTTCTCCCGTGATATTCTTTCATCAAATCCCGGATGTCCTATAATTTCAGAGGTTAAAGCCTCGAAAGTCCTTTATGATGAGATCGAAAAACTGGGCGGCAGAGCTATCATGTGGAAAACTGGTCATTCTTTGATCAAGAAAAAAATAAAAGAAGAAAAAGCCCTTCTGGCCGGGGAAATGAGCGGTCATATCTTCTTCGCAGACAGGTTTTTTGGTTTTGATGATGCCATTTATTCTTCAGCCCGCCTTCTTGAACTACTCTCTTTATCTGAAAAAAAACTCTCCCAAATGCTCTCCGAACTGCCAAAAACCTATTACACGCCCGAAATAAGGATTTACGCCTCAGAGGCAGTGAAATTTAAAATTGTCGAAGAAGTTAAAAAAGAGCTTTCTCAAAAATACCCGATCATCGATATAGATGGTGTCAGGGCAATTTTCCCTCAGGGATGGGGACTTGTCCGGGCATCCAACACTCAAGAAATCCTGGTCCTCCGTTTTGAAGGAGATACAAAGGATGCCCTGGAAAGCATCGAAAAAGAAGTCAAACAAACTGTCGAAAAAGCTATAAAAAGGCTAGAAAATTCTTGAGCTTATTCGAGACAACCTTTTCCAGGAGCCATTCAGGGACTTCCAAACTCCTCATCTGGAATCTGGAATTTGTTGGCGCAGCGACGATAAAATTGTGTTATCTCATATATTATGTATAACTTAGGTGTTTATTATTAAGGAGAGGAAAATGGATATGCGCGCTGTGATAATGGCAGGCGGTGCTGGAACTCGATTCTGGCCGTTGAGCCGGGAGAATAAACCAAAGCAGTTCCTTCCTATTATCAGTGAGAAAACAATGATTGAGGAAACAGTCCATCGTCTTTTACCTCAAGTTCCCAAGTCCAATATTTACACTATTGCCAATTTTGAAAAAACTAAAGTGATAAAAGATCTTTTTCCAGACCTTCCTGAAAAAAACCTAATAATAGAGCCCCAGGGGAAAAACACAGCTCCTTCTTTAATGCTCGCAACAGCAAGGATCTACCTCCAGAATCCTAAAGCAATTCTGGCTGCTTTACCCGCTGACCACCTTATAAAAAACACTTCTCTTTTCCTCAAAAAGCTCGAGGCTGGAGCTTTTGCAGCTTCTCAAGGAGAACACCTCATTACATTTGGCATCCCTCCAACACATCCTGCAACCGGATACGGCTATATCCAATTTTCTCAGGAAAACGCTTTGCAAATCCAGGAGGAGTCCTTTTATACTGTTCAGGGATTCCAGGAGAAGCCAGAATATGAGCAGGCCAGGGATTTTATAGAAAAGAATAATTATTTCTGGAACTCAGGGATGTTTCTCTGGCAGACAGATGTTTTTGCCCAAAAGCTCGAGTTATATGCTCCTTCAATGTTTTCTTACTGGAAAAAGATCCTGGATGCTCTAAAAAACAAGGACAAAGATCTGCTTAATTCCATATTTGAAGAGATCCCTTCTATATCCATCGATTACGCCCTGATGGAAAAAGCAGAGGGCGTGTTAATGACAAAAGGCGATTTTGGCTGGTCTGATGTGGGATCGTGGTCCTCTCTAACAGACATCTGGCCTCAAGACAAGGAAGGCAATGCTTTGAGAGGGAAAAATATCATTTTTAATTCCCAAAACTGCCTCCTCTATAATCCCCAAAAACTTACAGCTCTTATAGGAGTTAAAGATATTATCGTGGTAAACACCGAAGACGCACTTCTTGTGTGTCACAAAAGCGATGACCAGAAAGTAAAAGACATCATAAAGAAGATCAAACAAAAAGACAAAACTGAATATTTATAGAATATACATTTGTTTAAACAAATTTACTTTGATTCTTGGGACTTAGGGTAAAATAATATACACTCAAATATTGTGCTTTAAAATGTAAACTTCTGAGAACAATCTCAAGGGATTTCTTTCTCTATGATAGATTTAAGCAAAAATGAAGCAAGGCTCAAAAGAGCGGTTCAGCGGGCTAAGGAACGCAATATTATTATCCCAACCTTTAAAGAGATGAAAAATCCTGAACTGATTCCCAGGGTTATCAAAGACAAACTTAAAGATGTCGGGCTATGGGATATCAATCCTATTAACCTGTTCAGGATCACGTGGAAGAATGAAACTGTTTCTCAGGGAGGATTATACGGGGAGACAAACTATATAGAGCTCCCGAAAGAGCTAACAGGCATAAATGCTCGTATTATTGGACTTGTCGGCAAGTGGTTCCCTACTGGCTCTCATAAAGTCGGAGCGACCTTTGGATGTTTAGTCCCGAGACTCGTAACAGGCCAGTTTGACCCTACCTCTCAGAAAGCAGTCTGGCCATCTACAGGGAATTACTGCCGTGGAGGCGCCTATAACTCCGCTCTACTTGGATGCAAATCCATCGCTATTCTTCCAGAAGAGATGAGTCAAGAACGATTTAAGTGGCTTTCAAACATAGCAGGAGATGTGATCAAAACGCCTGGCTGTGAAAGCAATGTTAAAGAAATCTTTGATAAATGCTGGGAACTTCGGAAAACAAGAAAAGATATAGTGGTCTTTAACCAGTTTGACGAATTTGGCAACTATCTTTGGCATTACACAGTCACAGGGAATGCGGCCATGGATGTACTCAAAATGGCTATCTCTGCAAAAGAACGATTTGTTGGCTTTATCGCAACCTCTGGTTCTGCGGGAACAGTGTCGGGCTGTGGAGACTATCTTAAGGAATTTTTTCCCGAGAGCAAAATCGCTGTTGGAGAAGCACTCCAGTGTCCCACACTCCTTCTAAACGGTTTTGGAGGCCATCAAATCGAGGGGATAGGTGACAAACACGTGCCATGGATTTTTAATGTCCGGAATACAGACTTGGTCATTGCCATAGACGACAGCGACTGCATGAACCTAATTAGGCTTTTTAATGAACTGGCTGGAAAGGAATTTCTAAAAAAACAAGGCCTTCCCGAAACCCTCATCAATAACCTTTCTTTGATGGGAATTTCCAGCGTTGGAAACTTGATTGCCGCCATTAAGTTCTCTAAATACTATGAACTCACCAGCAGAGATGTGATATTGACTGTTTTCGCTGATTCCATGGAGCTTTATGAAAGCCGGCTGGAGGAGTTAAAAAAAACATGCGGAAAATATGCTGAGCGTGATGCCGCGAAAGATTACTATCGCTCTCTTTTAGGGATAAAGATCGACCATATTCTTGAACTGAGCTACTATGATAGAAAACGAATTCACAACCTTAAATACTTTACTTGGATCGAACAACAGGGCAAAAACGTGAATGAGTTAAACGCCCAATGGCATGATTATCCTGACTACTGGAAATCCGTACAATCAAAAGCGGACGAAATAGACCGGTTGATCGAAAATTTTAACAAAAAAACAGGCCTATATTGAAATAAATCTTCTTTTATACTTATAGTATTTCAGTTAGATAAAAGAAATCACATTTATTCCTGTACTTGATTAATCTTTATTCTCTTGTCAATCTTTTCCTTTCTCATTGACAACATATGTATGCTCTGTTATAAGCTTCTCTTGAGGAAATTTAAAAGAATTAGAGGACACAAAAAAAAAGATCATTCTTTGAGTCCTTTAGAAGGCATCTTGAATGGGAGTTGAATATTCTATAAAAACCTGCAGGGAGCTAGAGAAAGCCTTCCGAACTTACAAGATCTTTCGTCCTTTTCGTTTCCGTCGTTATGACCCGGGTACTGAGCTCAGCTACAAAATCAAAGGTGTATTGCCGTCAAGGATTGGCCGGCTAAAATTAAAGGTAGAAAAGTTCGTAGGAGGTGGTTATGCCGGTCAGGTTTACAAGGTAAAAGCCTTAGACCTTGAAATCCCAAATGGCCCGCTTGAAGGCCTTCATGTGGGTAACTCTTACGCCATGAAGATTCTTATCCCTCCAAAAACATTCTCAAAAATTTTCCGTAACATCATCTATGCTGCCAGTTTTCAAGGGGCATTCTCTCCTCAGGTCAATCCTGCTGCGGTCCGGGCAGGTGCACTATGGCAGAAATTTATCCGGCGTGGTGCAAAACTACGGCACGGCTCAGAAAGTGCAGTCGTGGACATTTTTGCCACTTTTATCGATCCAGCGCTCGGCAGCTGTGGAGAAATTAGTGAATGGATAGATGGGAGAATGTGGCGCTTCGAAGTTGATGACAATCTGGATTCAAGGCAAAGATGGAAATCTGGAGATGCCATAGAGGAACTTGGTTCTCCAGAATATCACGCCAAACGAACCTTTTTAACCCGCCTTGTGCAGCTAATGCATGACATGGGAGCTTTTGAACTGGCACGCCAGTATGAATGGTGGACCTGTAAAAGCCAACCTAACGTCCTCAAGCGACTGATTAGTGATCCTAATCCCGCTGAAGGCTATGTTGCTGTCGATTTCCGGGCTGGTCTGGCACTTCTTCCTTTCCTGCCGATGAGCCCCGCAGATTTTAAACTCATCTTCCAGGGGATTACGCGGGGCAGTCTGGTACAGTTTGACCGCGGAAACATAAACAAGCTCCAGAATTTCCTTGAAGCACACCCTGAAGCTTTCAAAAACATGCATGAAGCAGCAGAAGAACTTAAGGAAGCCGAAAAGACTTACCGCGATTCTCTTCCTGATATCACACATCATCACTTTAAACTAATTTTCACTCCAAAATTGTGGTCATCTATCTTAAAGAGCAGCATTAGAAGCTGGGAAATCCGTAACATCATCGATAAAAAAACTACAGAGCGTTTGTTACATAAAAAATTCTTAGCCATAATTTTTTACTTATTTGGGGTTCTTCCTTTTTTGGGGAATTTATTACGCAAGCTATTCGGTCAAGAAGATTACCGGCGACACTATGGACATTTACTGTCCAGTTTGAGGTATTTCCGCCGTGCAGTGCGAGCCCGCATAGCTGAATCCCTAATCAGATGGCACCGTGCAGGACGTGTCGAGGAGAAACGCACACAAACTCTGTGTAAATATCCTTTGCGATTTTTCGCTCATCTGCCCCTTTCTCTTTTCCCTGCAAAGATGCACCGGTTCTTCTCAGACCGCCGTTTCTTTTTTCAGTCATTGGATAATATTTTTGCCAGGCCCTTGCGGCTATTCTTTAAGGCAGAAGCCAGGGAACAGTGGCTTCGCGACATCGTATCCAAAGGAGAGGAAAACGGCATGCTGTCTAAAAAAGAAGCCGTGTTTATTAATTCCCAGATAAAGGAGCCTTTTATACAGAAATATCTAAAAAGCCTTGCGGTACACGTTTGTACAATTCCAGTGACTCAGATCGTCTCAGTTGCTGTCGCCTTAATCTACGTAAAACTGCATCCTGACTTGACCTGGCAAACGGCAATGCTGCATGCAGGAATAATCCTCGGGCTTTTCCAGGTGACCCCTATTTCTCCAGGTTCGATAGTCCGAGGTCTTTACGTATCCTTTCTTGTTGTGCGTGAACGCAATTTCAAAGATTACAACATTGCGTTCTTCCTGAGCTTCTTTAAATATATCGGCTACCTTGCTTTTCCTATCCAGATGGCATATCGCTATCCGGATCTTGCCCGCTTTATGGCCGGACATTGGTCAACTGGAGCCGTGCATATTGTTCCTGTTTTTGGCGAAAAAGGAGCCCTCCTGGAACATGCTGTCTTTGATCTATTCTACAACCGCCCTCTGAATATCCGCCGGCGCATTCGACAACGCAGGGAATTACGTGCCGGCTTAAAACCAAGATTCCGGCATATACCCTTATGCGTTCTCTCTGGTGTTCTACTTCTGGCTCTTATGGACTTGATTTATTTTAATTTTACCGGATTTATTCCTACATTTGGAAACATCTGGTGGTTTGCACTCTGGATTCCTGTTTTTGCGGCTGCTGCAGCTTCTTCCTGGTCAGGCGGGGCAGCCCTATCAAAGCGAATTTTTGCAGCTGCATTAAGCGGAGGCTTAATCGGCCTTCTTTATACAGTTATAAATAAGCTCTTGAGCAGCTTTTTAGTTCAAGATAAAAAAGAGCTGATTGTTTTTCTGCAACTTTTAGGTCGGAATTCCCCTACAGCGTTTTGGATAATATTTTTATTCACAATAGTGGCTATTTTAGGGGCATTTGTAGCTGAGACAAGACCATTAAAATTAGATAATTTAGTCAGATCAAGCTAAATCGTTTTTTTTGGATAGAAATACTCTCCACGCTCAAAACTTCACTATACCCAATAAAATAGGCACTCTTAGGTTAAAAAACAGTCCAGCCTGTCTATATTCACTTAACCTGAATTATTCATAAAAACTGCCGACACTTTTATTTATTTTCAATGATACAGGCATATTACATTGATCTTTTCAAAATTATCATCTATAGCTTCTCCAATTGGCTCATTTTAACCTTATGTCGGCATTTTTTCCCCTTCGGGCGAGCCGATATCACCGCATCTGCTTCGTTGCAGGGCATTTGCGGTGGAGAACCACAGCTTCATACCCTGCGCCTCGCACTTGCGGTAATCTTGACTCGTGAATAATCCAGGTTAATTATCAACAACTTAGCCTAGGCCGACACAGTATCTATTTCTTCTTTTTGGACTTAAGAGGAGGAATTTTAATATCAATAACGTTGACCTCCCCTAATGTAGAAAGGGGCTTATCAAAGCTCTCCTTCTTCCCGACTACCAAGATCTGAACCTTATCCGGACGCAGGTATTTCTGAGCCACTCGCCGGACATCTTTTTTAGAGACCTTCTCTATGCCTTTCTTGACTTTTTCCATAAAATTGAGGGGATACTCGAAAAAATCATAGGTCATTAAACGGTTAACAACCTTAGCCTTGCTGTCAAAATTAAAGACAAAAGAATTTAAGTATTCATCTTTAGCCTTCGCCAATTCCTCATCAGTCACATCCTCTTCTCTAATCTTTTTTAGCTCCTTGAGCATTAACTCTATGGCATAAACAGTGGACTCGGATTTTGTCTGAGCTCCACAGCTAAAAGCTCCGGGAACCTGGTAACCAGCCCCATATCGACCCCAAACACTATAGGCAAGGCCTTCGTCTATTCTGATCTTTTTGAACATTCGTTCGTTGGAAAGAATGCTGTTCATGACACTCAAAGCCGGGTAATCAGGATTGTCCATCAACCCTCCAATGTGTCCGAGCAAGATGTTAGACTGGTTTACGTCCGGCTTATCGATGAAATTGACCGTGTACTTGAATTCATAACTGACCTTGGGCAACGGTGGGATTTCAACCTTGGCTGCTTCCCATTTTTCCAGATTCTTTTTTACTCTGGCAATCATATCTTTTATCTCAAAATCCCCCCATATTGCCACAGTTGTGTTGTTAGGATAAAAATACTTCTTATAAAAACCTACAATATCATCCCTTGTGACAGCTTCAATAGTGACATACTCTGGATGACGGGCATAAGGACTGTCTTTTCCGTAGATTATCTTGTCAAATTCTCTATAAGCAATTCCTCCAATATCATCATTTCGCCGGGAAATAGCCGTCTTTTGCTGTATTTGAGCCAGCCGGATCTTATCTTCTTGAAAAACAGGATTCATCAAGATATCTGCAAGAATCTCCAGAGCTCTGTTTATATCTTCCTTGAGCACGGAAACCATTATATAACCTGAGGTCTGGCCGATACCGGTTGAAACTGAAGCTGCCATGGTCTCCAATTCTTTATCAATCTCATCTCCGGTCATGGATGTTGTTCCCCCGGTACGGAGCACTGATCCTGTTATAGAAGCTAGACCAATTTCTGCGGTCGGCTCAAAAACAGAGCCTACACGAACCATAGCCCGCATATCAATTGTCGGATACTCATGGTCTTCCACTAGAAAGAGCTTCATCCCGTTTTTCAGCTTAACCGTTTCTACTTTGGGCATATTAATCGGATTTAAAGTTGGAAAGATAAATTTATCTTTAGGACTCTTCTGAGCAAAAACAGACATCCCGGAAATAAAAACCAAAAGACACAAGATAAAAAAAAGCTTGAGTAATGTTCTTTGTTTCTTCATTGTTCTTTCCTTTATTTATTTTTCATATACAATCTCGCCGATTGTTTTGTGCTTCTTGACCAGATATTTATTGGCGACACGCTTGATGTCCTCTGCAGTAATAGCCCGGATTTCCTCAATCTGATCAAACATCAACTTCCAATCTCCAAGCACCACATCCGTATAGGTCAGCAGGGCTGCCATTCGGGAATTAGACTTCATCTGGTCCAGAATTCCTTTAACTTCACCTCTCTTGAATTTTGTCAACTCTTCTGGAGTTACGGATTCCTTTTTGATCTTCTCAATCTCTTCATCAATGAGCTCCAAACATTCAGCCGAAGTATGGCCCCTGGATGGGACAGCATAAAAGACTACAAGATTTGAGAATTTATCTCCTGGAAATCCACTGACACTAACAGCTGCAACTGCAACTTTTTTATCCTTAACCAGTACCTCATATAGCCTGGAAGAACGTCCCTGTCCAATGATGTTTGCCATTGCTTCCAAAGACCTGATGTCTTTATGTCGGGCATCTGGGCAGTGATAGCCCATGATCACAATTGGCTGGGATTTTGCTTCCACGATGACCCGACGCTCTCCCCATTGTTCAGGTTCTATTGTCCTCACAGCCTCTGGTTTCGGACCGCTGGGAATCCGGCTAAAATAGATCTCTGCCAGCTTAAAGACTTCTTCAGTCTTGACATCTCCCACGATCCCAACTGTTAAATTGTTGGGGCCGTAGAACTTCTTGAAGTAATCTCCCACATCTTTTCGAGTGATCTTTTCCAGGTCTGACATGTGGCCAACAACTGAATGATGATAGGGATGAGCTTTAAAAGCAGCCGCTGTAAAATCTTCAACAAGCTTTCCCATAGGGCGGGTTTCAAGTCCTAGTCTTCTCTCCTCCATGACTACGTCTCTCTCTTTAAAAAACTCACGGAATATAGGATTTAGGAATCTATCAGAAGTCATAGACATCCAGTATTCCAGCTTGTTTGAGGGGAGGCTGTTGATGTATTGGGTGGCATCAGTGCTAGTGTAAGCGTTAATGCCCCGGTCACCTTCTTTCATCAGCATATCCACAAATTCGTCAGTTGCTACATACTCCTTGGCATTCTTACGCAATGTCTCAAACTTCTCTTCCATTTCTTTAATTTTCTCACTGTTTGTCTTGGCTTTTGCTTCTTCTCTTTTTATCTGGTCATAAAGGGCATCCATTTCTTCGAGTATTTTTGCTTCTGCTTTATAATCTTTTGTTCCCACAATCTTAGTGCCTTTAAAAGCCATATGTTCCAACAGGTGAGAAATCCCTGTTATCCCGTAAGATTCATTGGCACTTCCCACATCAGCATATACATGGAAGGACACAACAGGGGCCTCATGGCGTTCGAGAACTATAAATTTCATGCCGTTCTTCAACACATGCACTTTTACCTGGCTTTTAATCGTTTCAAAAGTTTGAGCCTGAAGAGAGAGGCTGACAAGTGCAACAACAGCAATGAATAGAGCCAGTTGCAGCAAAAATCTTTTTTTAACAAACATGTTATTAACCTCCTTATTTTATTAATTCTGAATTATTCATAAAAACTGGCGACACTTTAATTTATTTTCTATGAATAATTCAAGTTTTTTAAGGAACTGTTTTTTACTTGTTTTTAAATTTATCGTTAAAATCATCAAACAAATCAAGAAACTTTCTTGTGTACCTTCCTCTCGTAAAAGAAATACCCCGTATTCTGGATATTTTAATTTGAATAAATAATTATTGCAAGAACAAGAAAAATGGAACCGTCCCCATTTTTCTCCCCATTTTTCCTCTTTATTAGTCTTTAGTCTTTTTCAGCCCCAACTCCTCGAGCTGCTTGAGGTCAACCTCTGCAGGAGAACCCGTCAGCAGACATAAGGCACTCGTGGTCTTCGGAAAGGGGATAACATCGCGGATAGATTCTTCTCCGGCTAGAATCATCACGATACGGTCAAATCCCAGGGCAATTCCCCCGTGAGGAGGAGTTCCATAGCTTAGGGCTTCCAGGAAAAAACCAAATTTCTCCTCGGCCTCCTTTTGATCTAACCCAAGAATACTAAATATCCTTTTTTGAACTTCCAGGTCATGAATTCTAATAGAGCCACCTCCAATCTCTACTCCGTTTAGAACCAGGTCATATGCTTTAGCCTTTACCCGGAGCGGTTCTTCTTCTAAAAATTCCAGGTCCGCTTCGTAAGGCGAAGTGAAAGGATGATGCATGGAGAGAAGGCGTTTTTCCTCTTCGCTCAATTCAAAAAGAGGGAAGTCTGTGACCCAGGCAAATTTAAAAGACCTCTTATTCTCTTCTTGCTGAAGGACAAATTCTCTTCTTATCTCTCCTAATATTTTTAACGCTTTACTCCTTTCATCCGCTATAAGAAGCACCAGGTCTTCTTCTTTTCCTTTTAGGTTTTCCCAGATGAGACTAAAATCCTTTATTTCCAATTTTAAAGAAGATTTAAATCCGTTTTGCTTCTTAATCCAGATAATCCCTTTTCCTCCATGTTCCTTAGCCTTCTGGTCTATTTTATCGAGCTGGCTGCGGGATAGAGCGCCTTTGTTCTCCACAACCAGGCCCTTTAACACTCCGCCTGAAGAGAGGACATTCCTGAAAACTGAAGAATCTATTTTTAAGCCAATTTCGGTTAAATCTTTGATCTCTGCCTCAGAGCGAAGGTCAGGTTTATCTGTCCCGAATTTTTCCAAACTTTCTTCGTAAGTAAACCGGGCAAACGGAAAATTAACTTCTACACCAATAACTTTAAAAACTGAAGTCATCATGCCTTCCACTAAACTGAATATATCTTCTTGTTCTACAAAGCTCATTTCTATATCTATCTGGGTAAACTCTGGCTGCCGGTCAGCTCTTAAATCTTCATCGCGGAAACATCGAACGATCTGGAAGTAGCGGTCAAACCCGGATATCATCAGAATCTGTTTGAAAATCTGAGGAGATTGGGGAAGAGCATAAAACCTCCCCTTGTACTCCCTGCTGGGCACAAGGTAGTCCCTGGCCCCTTCAGGAGTAGATTTGGTCAGAAAAGGGGTTTCTATCTCTAAAAAGCCATTTTCACCCATAAAATTGCGGATGTTAAGAGCAGCCTGGTGTCTGATCTTTATGTTGCGCTGCATGGATGGCCTTCTCATATCCATGTACCTGTATTTAAATCGGAGCTCCTCTGTTGCCTGAGGCGGATCATCTATAACAAAGGGAGGCACTCTGGACACACTTAATACTTTAAGTTTTTTGGCCACAACCTCCACTTCGCCGGTGGGAAGATGAGGATTTCGGGAACCTTCTTCTCTCTTCTTTACTCTACCTTGTACAGCCAGCACATTCTCCATCTTTATTTTTTTGGCCTCATCTAAAAGTGCTCCCCCATCAGAGGGAACAACAACCTGGACTACTCCTTCTCTATCTCTAAGGTCAATAAAAACTAAGTTCCCCATGTCTCTAAGCCTGTGAACCCAGCCAAAAAGAGTCACTTCCTTATCCGCATGTTCCAGGCGGATCTCACCACAATAGGCTGTTCTCTGCCACTTTGATGGTTTATCTGACCTCATTTCCTAAGTCCTTTTTTGGAAAAATGAAACTCTTTAAGACTTCTGGATAATATCCAGTATTTCCTCTCGATCCTTCTCTTCCTGGATACCGGTTTGCATGTTTTTGAGTTGATACTTCCCTTTTTTTACTTCTTCATCACCTATAATCAAAACCCATGTTGCACCCAGTTTATTCGCTCGACTCATCTGGCTTTTAAGAGTCTTCTTTTTGAATTCAATAAGGCATTCCATGCCTTCTCTCCGTATAAGCTGCACAAGCTCCATTCCTGCTCTTTTTGCTTTTTCTCCCAGATACGCTAAATAAAGAAAGCCTCCTTTCTCTTTCTCGAATGGAACAACAGAAATCAATCTCTCCATGCCCATAGCAAAACCTGTCCCACAGATGTCAGGCCCTCCAAATTCCTTCATCATATCATCATATCTTCCTCCACCAAGAATCGCATCCTGAGCTCCCAGTTTGGAGGAGATAATCTCAAAAGTAGTTTTTGTATAATAGTCTATCCCTCGGACCAGGCGGGGTTCAACTTTGTACTTTATGCCGTAAAGACCCAGATAATCACAAAATTTGCTGAAATGTTCCTCACACTCCTGACAAAGATAGTCAGTAATATTTGGAAAAGCCTGAGCTGTTTCCCGGCAGGATTTTACTTTGCAGTCAAAAATCCTCAGAGGATTAGTTTTAATCTTCCTCAAACAATCAGCACACAGGTCTTTTTTGATTTCCTCTGCCTTTTTTCGCAAATCCTTAATATAGGCAGGCCGACATTCCTTGCAGCCAACAGAATTCACCAGAGTTTTTGTGTCATATACCCGGAGTTTTTTTAGGAAATAATCTGCCATCTCCACGATCTCTGCATCAATAGCTGGATCCCCTTCCCTGAAGACTTCGATATCGATCTGATGGAACTGGCGGTACCGTCCCTTTTGGGGCTTATCATAGCGAAACATAGGACCAATGAAGTAAAACCTCAATGGATCAGGCTTAAGATACAATCTGTTTTTTATGATAGAACGCACCACAGATGGAGTGTATTCTGGCCTGAGGGTTAAAGAGCGCCCTGCCTTGTCCTTAAAAGTGTACATCTCCTTGATAACAATGTCCGATGTCTCCCCTGTCCCTTTCTCAAAGAGCTCTGTGGCTTCAAAGACCGGGGTTCTGATTTCTCTGTAGCCATAGAGTTCAAAAACTTTCTTGGCCATTGATTCAACCCTCTGCCACTTCCTTATTTCTCGAGGAAGAATGTCTTTTGTCCCCCTTATTGTAGGAATCTGTTTTTTCATTATTCGGAAAAGACTCCAATCTTTCTAAATTTTTGATATCTTTCTTCCAGTCTTTCCTCGGGAGATCTCAGTTCAAGTTTTTTAAGAGTCGGATTCAGATGTCTATCCACATTTTTGAATATCTGTTCATAGTCCACATGAGCACCACCAGGAGGTTCAGATATAATTTTGTCTATTATTCCCATATCCAGTAAATCCTTGGCTCCAATCTTCAAATTTTCCGCCGCTTGGGTAACCGCTTTCTGGTCTTTCCAGAGAATTGCCGCACATCCTTCAGGAGAAATGACCGAGTAGAAAGAATATTCAAGCATTAAAATGGCATCTCCAACCCCAATAGCCAGTGCTCCCCCGCTGCCTCCTTCACCAATTACCACATTGACAACAGGGATTCTGAGCTTTGAAATCTCCTTTAAATTATTAGCAATCGCCTCTGCCTGGCCTTGCTCCTCAGCTCTTATTCCGGGATAAGCACCTGGAGTATCAATCAATGTCACAATGGGAAAACCGAATTTCTCTGCTAATTTCATAACTCTTAGGGCTTTCCGATAACCCTCTGGATTGGGCTGACCAAAATTCCGCTCTATTCTTTCCCTTGTTGTTCGCCCTTTTTGATGTCCGATAAAGGCAACTGTACGGCCTTTATAAAAACCCAAACCTGCTACAATTGCAGGGTCATCGCCTGCACGGCGATCGCCGTGAATTTCCATAAAATCTTCGGTCAGATAGTCTAGGTAGTCCAGTGTATAAGGGCGCTTGGGATGACGAGCTATTTGGACAATGTGTGAAGGTGTAAGCTCGGGTTTTATCCTGGCCCATTCCTTCTCGATCTCTTTTTTGAGTCGGGCGATCTTCTCTTTTTTATTATTCTCTTCGCTTGACTGAATTTCTTTAATTTTCTCTTCAAAAAGAATAATTTCTTTTTCCAATTTATAAAAATCTTTTTCTTCGCTCATTGGTTTAAAAATAGAAGTGTCTTTTTTACCCGTCTATTCTATAGAGTTGCTTGAATTAATGTCAAGCTATGGCCGTAAGGGACTCAATATTTTTATTCTACTATTCTATGGACTATTCTTATGTTCTGGGAAGGGATTTGGAGAGTTACAAGATTGCCTTCATAGTCAGTTTCCAATTCAATCAATTTTGTGCCTAACTGCATAAGTAGTGAGCATGGGAAGATCTCCATCGGCTCAAGAGTAAATGGAATCTCGATCTGAGGAATAATATAAGCTGAAAGCTCAAGAGGTTGCTGAAGGTTACATCCAAATTTCTTGGTTATCACAATATAAGGAGAGAATACAGCACTCGGTAAAAGAAAGGCGTCTTTCCTAATCTTACTTGTAATCCTCTGTTCTTGCTCTAAAGCATGAATTACATTCTCCACTCTGCCATCAATAATAGAACTTGAAATTTCCTGTTCCACTCCACTTATCGAGCCTTTAAAATGGTACTGAAGGGGAATAAAACTTTTATCCAAACTGATTGTCAGGCTTTCAATCTCTATCGCAACAAGCTTTGTTAGCCGCCCTTTTACTGAAAGCAGGTAACCTGTTTCATCCGACTGCCAGGAGTACTCTTCATAGCCGACTTGCTCTTCCATGAAGTAAACAGCAATAACTCCTCTCTCATACTCTTCTTGACTCCTTGTTGTAAACACAAAGAGAAAAAAGAACAACAAAAACAGGCATGGAAAAAGAAACGAATATTTCTTAAGCATTCCCTCTTTCTATTCTCTATCTTTTATTCAACTATTACGGCTGTGCCAAAGGCTAAAATTTCAGAGGCACTTTGCATGATCATAGAAGTTGTAAAACGAACATTGATAATGGCGTTGGCTTCCAATCCCTCAGCTTCCTCAACCATTCGATCAAGAGCTTGTTCTCTCGACTCAGCCATCATTTTTGTATAGTCCGTAATTTCTCCTCCCACAATATTCTTGAGAGCTGCCTTAATATCTCTCCCAATGTGACGGGCACGAATAGTGTTTCCTCTAACAAGACCTAGTGTCTTTTTAATAGTTTTCCCGGCAATAAAATCACTTGTTACCATGATCATTTTTCGACCTCCTTATACCTTTCTCTTTTTCGGACAAAAAGCTGCTCCCTTATCAGTGAAACTAATAAAACAACAACTCCTCCTAATACAGCCAAAATGCCTGCTTTTAAAAGAAAGGAAATGGAAGGATCTTTGATGATCTCTTCCACCATTTTGTAGCCGCCAAAAAAGAGAAGAATCATAACACCGATGGAGAACAAAATCCACCCGATCCTCCTTTCCAACCGGTTATACACTGAAGTCCAGTAAATCTTCCATGCTTCCTTTGGTGGTTTTTTTAGCTCCATTTTACTCATCACCTCCTCAAATTTTCCCATCTCCTCAAATTCTTTTTGACATTCAGGACAATCTTCTAAATGTTTCTTGATAATCTTTTTCTGTTCCTCGTCCAATTCCCCATCATAATATGAAGAAATGAGTTTTTTTATTTGTTGATGATCCATAATACTCTCCCTTACATCATTCCCTTATGCCAAAAAATCCACCGATTATTTTTTTTAGCCTTTTTTTCGCATAAAAAAGAGAAGACATGACAGTTCCTGCAGGCTTGCCTGTCATTTCTGCAATCTCCTGATAAGACATCTGTTGAAAATAGCGAAGAATAACGACCTCTTTTTGTTCCATTGGAAGTTTCTCGATTCCTCTCCACAACACTTCCTTGAGTTCTCTATCTTCTCTTTCTTCTTTCAGAACATGAACTTCTTCAAGGGGAACTTCTTTATGGTGGGTGCTTCGTTTAAGAAAATCAATACAGAGGTTTTTCATAAGCCTGTAAAACCAGGGAAAAAATGGCATCTTGGTGTTAAAACTTTTTATTTTACGGAAAGCTCTTATAAAAGACTCCTGGGAAAGATCCATGGCATCCTGAGGATTTTGGACAAATCCAAGAGCGATATAATAAGCCCTCTTCATATAGCGAACTACAATCTCTTGATAAGCTTCTCTGTCTCCTTTTTTTACAAGCTCAAGAACCTCTTTTTCAGAAAGGACCTTATCTTCTCTCACTAAAATCCCGCCCCTGTGGATAACAAGGTCTCTCTGGAGTGCTGTTTCTTCTGACATCTTTCCTCTTTTACTCTTATTACTACTCTTTTTATTCCGGATTTATTCATTTTCTGTTTTTTTTCTTTGTCTGATAACCTCATAAATAAAAATCGAGGCAGCAGCTGAAACATTGAGAGATGTTATACTGCCCAGAAGAGGAATAGAAAGGATCTTATCACATTTTTTACGAACAAGGGGGCGCAGCCCCTTCCCCTCGGAACCAAAAACCAATCCTACGGGGAGGGTGTAATCAAATTCATGCCAGAGTCCTTTTTCCCCACCTTCTGCCCCAACCAACCACACTCCTTGGTCTTTTAAAACATCCATCGTTCTGACCAAATTTTTAACCCTGGCCACTTTAATATATTCCAGAGCTCCGGCCGATACCAGAGAGACCGTATTGGTCAGACCCACAGATCTTCTTTCAGGAAGTATTATTCCATCCACACCTGCTCCTTCAGAAGTCCGGACTATTGCCCCTAAATTCTGAGGATCCTCTATCCCATCCAGCAAAACAAGAAAGGGGACCTTTGTTGAAGATAACATGGATTCGAGAGAAGAGAACTCTTTGGGCGCAATAAGGGCTACTGCACCCTGATGGCTTCTGTCTATCCTGTCGAGCGTTTGCTTGGGAGCAAAGAGAAAAGGGACATGTTTAGCTCTGGCCTGTTTGATGATTTCTGCGATCTTTTTCTTTTTTGTGTCTTTTTGGATGAAGACTTTGTTTATACGCTGTGGAGAAGACTTAATCGCCTCTAGAAGCGAGTTTAGACGGCTTATTTTATCCAATTTTTATTTTTCTAAACACCCGCCTTCTTATTTCTCTGTTTTCTTCTGAGCCTTCTCAATCTTGGCCCAAGTATCACGGAGAGTTGCCGTCCGATTAAACACGAGTGTATCATGGGAAGAATCAACAGAATCTACACAGAAATACCCCTGTCTCATAAACTGGTAACGACTTCCCGGTTTTGCATTTTTAAGGCTTTGTTCAATCCGGCAAGAAGTCAGGGTCTCCGATGAGTTTGGATTCAAGAAAGTTTTAAAATCAGAACCCTCCTCTACATTGTCAGGATCTGCTTTCGAGAAGAGGTGGTCATACAATCGTACTTCTGTTTTTAGTGAGTGTGCAGCGGAAACCCAGTGTAATGTTCCCTTGACCTTTCGTTCATCCTTCGTCCAGCCCCCACGCGATTCCGGATCATAAGTGCAGTGTAATTCAATAATTTCGCCTGTTTGATTTTCCTTCACTACATCCCCGCAGGTGATATAATAGGCGTGTTTTAACCGCACTTCACTACCTGGGGACAGGCGGAACCACTTTTTTGGCGGAATCTCGCGAAAATCCTCCCTTTCAATATAAAGCACACGAGAAAATGGAATTTTCCGCGATCCCATACTGGAATCCTCAGGATTATTAACGGCATCCAGTTCTTCCATCTTACGCTCTGGATAGTTGTCAATAACCAAGCGTAAAGGACGCAGTACTGCCATAACTCGCGGGGCCCTTTGATTTAGATCTTCACGGAGGCAGTGCTCAAGTAGCGTGATATCAACCGTACTCTCTTTTTTGGCTACTCCGATCCTCTCACAAAAATCTCTTATAGATTCAGGTGTATAACCACGCCTCCGTAAACCAGATATTGTTGGCATCCGCGGGTCATCCCACCCTGTCATAAAGCCTTCTTCCACCAATCCCAGAAGTTTTCGCTTGCTCATCACAGTGTAACCGAGATTAAGGCGGGCAAACTCAATCTGCTGGGAATGAAAGACATCTAGTTGATCTAAAAACCAATCATACAAGGGACGATGATCTTCAAATTCCAGTGTGCAAATAGAATGGGTTATTCCTTCAATGGAGTCTGAAAGGCCATGGGCAAAGTCGTACATAGGATAAATACACCATTTATCACCTGTTCTGTGATGAGATGCTTTCATGATCCTATAAATGACTGGATCCCGCATATTTAAATTTGGAGATGCCATATCAATTTTAGCCCGAAGTACGTGCGAACCGTCCGGGAATTCTCCTTTCCTCATGCACACAAACATATCCAGGCTCTCTTCGATTGATCTCTCACGGTAGGGACTATCCTTTCCGGGTTCAGTTAGCGTACCACGGTATTCTCTGATCTCATCCGCGCTCAAGCTGCATACATAAGCCTTTCCTCCTTTGATTAACTGGATGGCATATTGATAGAGCTGCTCAAAATAGTCAGACGCATAGTACTCCCGATTTTCCCAATCAAATCCCAGCCACCGAACGTCGTATTTTATGGATTCCACATATTCAACTTCCTCTTTGCTGGGATTTGTATCATCAAACCTCAAATTACAAAGACCTCTGTATTCAGCAGCAAGTCCAAAATTAAGGCAGATGGACTTAGCATGTCCAATATGAAGGTAGCCGTTTGGCTCCGGAGGAAACCGAGTATGAACTCGGCCTTCGTTTTTATTATCCTTTAAATCTTTCTCGATAATATCCCGTATAAAATTGGGAGGAGGTCCTGAATCAGCCACAATTCTATTTTTTGGCTTTTTTTCTTTTTTTCTTCCTGATGGGGAATTCTTCATAGTGCTCTCCCAGAATTTAAGGGATCAGGATCTCTTCAAAAAATCCATTACTTCAGATACCCGTTGGGAACAATTTTTAATGGGCACAGGAAAGTTCAGTTTTGCCCCTTCTTCAACCAAAGGAATGAATTTGTCCAGTTCCAGCCCTGAACCTCTGGCCGTAAGGGCAATCCGAAGCGGATGGTAGAGATCCCTGCCCTTGCAGCCAGTCTCTTTTTTTATCTCCTGTACTAAAGCAGAAAATTTATCATAATCAAATCTTTCCGTCTGTGAAATCTTTTCACTAAAAACTTTTATAACTTTAAACGCCTCTTTTGTTTTTATTTCCTCTTTGATTTTTTTCTCCATCTCTGGGGGAGAGAACTTAAAAAACACAACAATCTCCTGATGAAAATCAGAAAATCGGTCAACACGCTCTATCAATACTTCAACTGCCCTCTGAAACCATTCCCAGTGAGGACCTGTCATGTCTTCTGGTAATAACCTGGTTTCCTTCAAATGGATATAGGCCAGCTCAACTTTCTTTTTGGAAGAGAGGTTTTTTATGTGCTGCCTGTTAATCCAAGCAAGTTTGTCATGATCAAAAATAGCAGAAGAACGGCTGACTTTCTTTAAATTAAAAAGTGCAACGAGTTCATCTTTCCCGAGCACTTCTTTTCCTTCGGGTGGTGCCCACCCTAACAAAGCCAAGTAATTAAAAAGTGCAGAAGAAAGGATTCCTTGTTTTTCAAACTGATTGACAGCTGTTGCTCCATGACGCTTGCTTAAACGTGTATTATCCCTGCCCAAAACCATAGAAAGGTGGGCAAACTGCGGAGGAGGGAAAGAAAGAGCGTTGTAGGTCAAAAGTTGTCGAGGAGTATTGGAGATATGATCTTCACCCCTGATAACGTGGGTAATTTTCATCATAAAATCATCAATTACAACTGCATAATTGTAGGCGGGAAGTTCATTTGAACGAACCAGGATCGGGTCTCCGATTAGCTGTAAATCAAAAGAGAGCTGCCCCCTTACTAAATCGAGGTAACTGATGTTCCCTTGACTTTCTGTCCGCAGCCTGACTGTTGCTTGCTCTCCTGCAGCAAGTCTTCTTTTCGCTTCCTCCAGAGTAATGGACCGACACTTGCCACCGTAAACCGGCATTTTTTCTGAAGCCAGGGCCTTTTTTCTTTCTTCTTCAAGCTCCGCAGGTGAGCAAAAACAATAATAAGCTTTTTCCTCTTCCAGTAATTTTTGCGTGTATTTCTTGTAGAGCTCTAATCGCAGGGATTGCCGGTATGGACCAAATTCCCCTCCAACATCAGGGCCTTCATTCCAATCTAGCCCTAACCACTGGAGGTCTTCTCCCAATCTTTTTTCATATTCTGCAGTTGATCTCTCTATATCGGTATCTTCGATTCTTAAGATAAAAACTCCTCTTTTCTGGCGCGCAAAAAGCCAGTTAAAAAGAGCAGTCCTTGCGTTTCCAACATGGAGAAAACCGGTTGGACTGGGTGCAAAACGGACTCTAACTTTTTCCATAAGATTTGGTCTTCAATCTTTTTTTTGTTACTTCTTTTATGTCTCCGGGCTTTTTTCTCCTGTAAGAACTTGAGCCCAGGAGACAATCGCTTCTCCCCGGCCTATAATCCCCAATCCTTCATTGGTCTTTGCTTTTATCCCTAAGATATCACTCCCGATTTCCAGAATTGGGCATAAAATTTCTTTCATCTGGGGAATATACTGTGCCAGTTTAGGTTCCTCTGCGATGATAATCGAATCGATGCTCAGAATCTTTATGTTCTTCTCTTTAATCCTGCCAACAACTTCCTTCAGTAATTCAGTGCTTCGAATATCTGTATAATTCGGATCTGTATCGGGAAAAACTTGCCCTATATCCTTTTCTCCCAGGGTTCCAAGAAGAGCGTCTATGATGGCATGAATCAAACAATCTCCATCAGAGTGCCCCCTCAATCCTTTTGGGAAATTTATCTTTACTCCACCTAAAAAAAGTTTTTGCCCTTCTTCTAACCTGTGTATATCATATCCAAGTCCGGCTTTAACTTTCATAAAAAGCCTCCAAGATTTTCAGGTCTTCAGGCGTTGTTATTTTAATATTTTTTGAATCTCCTTGAATAATGGATACTGTCTCGCCGACTCTTTCCACCAGGGATGCCTCATCATTCCCATAAAAATTCTCTTCTTTTGCCTTATTCAGCGCCTTTTTAAGGATGGAGTACAAAAATCCCTGTGGCGTTTGAATTCTGAAAAGTTTATCTCTGTCCAGTGTTCGGATTACTTCCTGTCCTTCGACAAGTTTAATAGTATCCTTCACCGGAATTGCGGGAACAACGGCTCCTTTTGTACGGGCTGCCTCAATGACCCGGCTTATTAAATCTTCCTCAACTAAAGGTCTAACTCCGTCGTGGACTAATACAATTTCTGTTTTTTTTGGGTTAATCTGGTTAAATCCTGACAGGACAGAATCTTGCCTCTTTCTTCCTCCTCTAGCAACGGCCACGATCTTTCTGTATCTCTTCAGGAACCTTTCCTCCTTGGTTTTTTCCTTAAGCACCAGGATAATATCTGTAACCTGCTCATGAACTTCAAATTTTTCCAGGCACCAGTCTAAAACAGATTTCTCTTTAATAAGAGCAAATTGTTTGGCAAAACCAAACCGCTTCCCCTCTCCTGCAGCAACTACAATAACAGATACTCTATTCATCAGGACACTTCATTGTAGCGACCAAATATCATCTTGCCAACCGTTGTCTGAAGAACGGATGTTACAGTTATGTCAATATTCTGCCCGATCATTTTTCTCGAGTTATCAACCACTACCATGGTTCCATCATCCAGATAGGCCACACCCTGGTCTTTTTCCTTCCCTTCTTTAAGGATAAAAACCTTTATCGTTTCCCCAGGCAGAACAACAGGTTTTAAAACATTTGCAAGCTCATTGATATTAAGGACAGGAATTCCTTGAAGTTGTGCGACTTTATTGAGGTTAAAATCATTGGTGATGATTTTGGCATCCAGATGCTTGGCTAATTCAATAAGCTTGGAGTCTACATCTTTAACCTCAGGGAAATCAATTTCAGAAATTATAGTTGATACCTGAGAAGACTTCTGGAGATGGTCCAGAACATCCAATCCTCTTCTCCCTCTCTGCCTTTTTATCCCATCAGGAGAATCAGCCACAAGTTGCAGCTCTTTAAGAATAAATTGTGGGATGACGAGAGGTCCCGCGATAAAGGCTGTATCACAGATATCTGCAATACGTCCATCAATAATAACACTTGTATCGAGAATCTTATTACTGCTCCCCGTGCTTTTTTCTCTAAAAAAGCTAAGAAGGTTGGGCGGTTCTAACCATTCGAACTTTCGCGTACCGACTAAAAATCCAATGTACGGCATGATAAGGAGAAAAAATATCCTTATGAAGGTTGTGGTCGAATTGTCTTCTGCTATCGTCTGGTAAATTGAACCCAGCCCCCAGCCTAATAGGACACCTGTAAAGGTTCCTATTGTCGAGCTCCAGATGATTTTAAACTGGCTTTTTCGAATTCTAGTCTCAAGATAAACAATAACAACACTCAACACAAAGCCTGTGACTGCCCCAATATATGGAGCAAGATTAAAGGGAGGGAAAAAGTAACCCGCTATTGTTATAAATGCAATAATGATAAAACGGAAAATAAAAATGCTCATACTATTATTCCTTAAAATAAACTACTTAAAGCCTGTTTGACATTTTGAACTCCCAGGAGTTTCATATCCGAGATATCCTCCTTTTTGAAATGATCAAGGTTGCCCTGGGGCAGAATGGCAGTTTTAAAACCGAGAGAGTGAGCTTCCTTCAACCTGGTCAAGGGCTGACTTACAGACCGAATTTCTCCACTCAAGCCGACTTCTCCGAAGACAGTCATGTCAGGAGGAATGGCTTTGTTCTTCACACAGGAGACAACTGCTATAATTACTCCCAAATCTGTGGCAGGTTCGGCAATTGCCAATCCGCCGGCAACATTAACATAGACATCTTCTCCAGCAAAGCTAAAGCCAAGTTTTTTCTCTACAATAGCCAAAAGCATGGCGACTCTAAAATGATCGAGGCCGATTGTCATCCTTCTCGGATTCCCTGTAAAAAGCGTTGAAGAAACCAGAGCCTGGATCTCTACCAATAAAGGACGAGACCCCTTAATTGTGCATACTACTACACTGCCTGCTTCATCGGCCGGCCTTTCCTTTAAAAAGAAAGCGGAAGGATTGGAAATTGCCTTAAGCCCTCTGCTCCCCATTTCAAATATCGCAAGTTCTGAGACAGGCCCAAACCTATTTTTCAGGGCGCGGAGGACGCGATGACTGTGGTCTCTTTCTCCCTCAAAATAAAGGACCACATCCACCATGTGCTCTAGAGACTTGGGCCCAGCCAAAGAACCGACTTTTGTTATATGGCCAATTAGAAATGAAGACACCTGACTTTTTTTTGTAAACCGAAAGACCTGATTGGCAACTTCCCGGACCTGGCTGATCGTCCCCGGGCCAGAAGATAGCTTTGAAGAAAAAACAGTCTGGATGGAATCAAGAACAAATATTTTAGGATTTAACTTTTCAGCATGAGTTATAATTCGCTCGAGATTAGTTTCTGCCAGAAAGTACAAATTTCCATTTTTTAGGCCAAGCCTCTCACCCCGAACCTTGATTTGTTCCAGGGATTCCTCCCCTGAGACATACAACGCTTTTTCCCCCTGGGCAGCAAAATCACGGCTCACCTGAAGAAGAAGCGTTGACTTCCCGATTCCAGGTTCGCCCCCAATCAACACAAGCGAGCCCAGGACAACTCCTCCTCCTAGAACTGGATTCAGCTCTTTAATACCAGTCTTTATTCTTTCCCTTTTTGCTTCTTTTATATCTTTATAAAGAATAGGATCAGATGGTGGAAAGGAAAATTCGGCATCAACTGCCTCCTCCACTTCCTCTATCAAAGTATTCCACTCTCCACAATTGGGACATCTGCCCAACCACTTCGGAGAATTAAAACCACAATTCTGGCATATAAAGGATGATTTGCTCTTCATTAAAAACCTATTTCCAGTCCAAAATATATTTCTCTCTCTGGAGCCAAGGAAAAATCATCTATTCCCAGGAGAAGATGAATATATTTGGTAGCCGTATATCTTGTCCAAAACCTAAAATGAGGACGGGGATTTCGGTTAAAATCAAAGCCTTCCAGGCTAATTTTTAGTCTATCTTTTGCTAAGTAGCAATCAATCCCTGCCCCGACTACAGACTCCATGATCCCGGCTCTTGGGGAAATGGATCCCCACCGGATACCTCCCTGGGCAGAGTAGGTAAGCTGGTCGATCCAGGGATCGTAGATGATCTGTGTCAAGAGATATTTTGTTCTCGTCGGCCATATACCGAGGGTAAAATAACCCTTCAACAGGTTACTTTCCCCATAATATTCTGCCCGCACCCCTGCGGAAAATCGAAGATTAGAAAATGGATGAATGACTTTTTCAAACTCAGCCACCGCTCCTTCAGCTCGTTCATACAATTCCGGTTCTTGAATAAGCTTCCCCAAGGTACCTTCACCTTTGTTAATTTTCTCCAGAGATTCATTTAAAAGCCTCAACGATTTTTCAATATTGTCTATTAATTCTTTTATGCTCTTCAAGTTTATCCTTACGTTCTCTCTATTTTCTTCAACTGTGTTTTTTAGCAGAAGTATCAACTCATCTAAGCTCTGGGAAACTTCATCAACTCTTTGTTCAAATTTTTTCACAGCCTCAGAGGAACCCTGGAGGCCCTGTTGAAGACTTTCTTTATTTACTTCGAAGAATTCTTTTAAATCTTCTGAAAAGGAAGACAGATTATTGAGAGTATCCCTCAAATTCGCTCTAGTCTCTTCTCCCCCGAACATTTCACTAAAAACCCTTCCCACTTCTCTGAACTCTTCGCCTACAGTAAGCAACATGGTTCCCATCTGGTCAAAACTTACAGGCGGAATCCCTCCCAGTATTTCATCTGGCTGGTAAAAACCGGGTCCTTCTCCAGGTAAAACCTCAATATGTTTTTCTCCCAAAATCCCAATAGATGCCAAGGTGGCTTTAGAGCCCTGTGGTACTTCGATACCAGAATCAATGCTCAATATAACATTCGCCCGGCTTTCTTTCAGTCTAATGTCCTTAACATACCCAATTTTTACACCTGCCATCCTCACTACAGCTCTCTTTTCTAGGCCGCCAGCTGAATCAAAAACAACATTAAGGAGATAACCTGGCTTCCTGAATAGAACGCTAAAATCTCCAACGACAAATATAAATGCTGCAAGCATAAAAATCGCAATAGTCATAAAAATTCCAATCTTTATTTCTTGCTTCACTATCCTTCCCTTATTTTATAAATTATCCCGTTAATTTTTTTAAATACTTTTAATACTATTTATTACCATTTTGCAATAGGTCCTTTTGCCCGGCCACGAATAAACTGCTGGACCACAGGATTTTGCGATTTCTTAATATCCGCAGGAACTCCCTCCTCAATAATTCTTCCTGCATAAAGCATTGCTATTTTATCCGCAACCTTATAAGCGCTGGTCATATCATGCGTTATTATGACTGTGGATACATTTAGCTCGTGCTTCATCCTAATAATTAAATCATTTATAGCATCTGCCCTGATCGGATCGATTCCGGTGGAAGGTTCATCATAAAGAATGATATCCGGCCGGTATGCAATCGCCCGGGCCAAGCCGACTCTTTTTTTCATTCCTCCACTAAGCTCATGGGGCATAAGGTTTTCAATTCCTCTTAATCCGACAAGTGCTAAATTCTCATTCACTCTCTCTTGGATCTCTTCACGCGAAAGATCTGTGTATCTTTCCAATCCAAAGCTTACATTCTGAGCAACTGTCATAGAATCAAAAAGCGCGGTTCCTTGAAATAGCAATCCAAACCTCCGGGTGATTTTATGAAGCTCATCATCTTTGAGGCGGGTGATCTCAACACCATCTATATAAATCTCTCCTTTGTCTGGCTTGATGAGTCCAATCAAGTGTCTGATCAGGACGCTTTTACCCGAGCCGCTCTGGCCAATAACAACCAGAGTCTCTCCCTTTTTAAGAGTTAAATTAATCCCACGAAGAACTTTATTCTGGCCAAAAGCAATATGTAGATCGATGACTCGAATCATCGGCTGATTACCCGGGTAGAGCTTTACTGAGAAAAAAATTAATGATTAAAATGATAATACTCGCCACAACAACTGTCTGAGTCGTAGCTTTTCCCACTCCTTCTGCACCACCCTCTGTTTTTAATCCCTGCCAACAGCCTATTATGGCAATGACAATGCCAAAAATCGCGGCCTTTATAAGCCCGCTCAAGACATCCCACATCTGAATATAAAGTAATGTATATCGGATGTAAAGAACTCTGTTCACTCCCATAATATAAACATTATAGAAAAGGCCTCCAGCAGTTCCTATTATATCCCCATATATAGTCAGGCAAGGAAGCATGATCATACAAGCCAGGGTTCTAGGGACTACAAGGTAGCGTATGGGATTAGCTCCCAAGCTGAAGAGAGCATCAATTTGTTCTGTAATCTTCATTGTCCCAATCTCCGCAGCAATGGCTGAACCCACACGTCCTGATACCATCAAACCCACCAGGATAGGAATTAATTCTTTGGAAAGGCCCAGAGAAATGATCGGGCCTCCATAAGTTTCTGACCCGGGACCTATATATCTGTGAAAGCCCACATATGTTTGAAGTCCAAAAACGAGACCCCCAAAGGCTGCGGTGAGAGAGACAACAGGAAGAGACTTGATACCAACTTCCTCAAGCTGCTGAAGGAATATTTTTTTCTCCCAGGGTTTTTTAAACAGATTCTTGAACGTCTTAAACAGCAGTAGCCCCACTTCTCCCGCTTGCTGAAAAAAGGAAGAAAAATAGAGAAAAGGGGATTTTGCTTGCATGAACATTTTTAAGTCTTAAATGAAGCAAATTCCATATCAGCAAATCGAGCATATTCCTTTATGAAGGCAAGCTCTATTCTTCCTATTGGCCCATTTCTCTGTTTGGCAACATTAACTTTGGCTATTCCTCTGATGCTCTCGTCATCAGGACGATATAATTCAGGGCGGTAGATAAAGATCACAACATCAGCATCTTGCTCAATAGCCCCTGATTCCCTCAGGTCCGAGAGCTGGGGGATAGGCTCACGACGGCCCCTTTCTGGAGCACGGCTCAGCTGGGAAATCCCTACAACAGGTATTTTAATCTCCTTAGCTAATTCTTTTAATGAACGCGAGATGTAGGACATTTCTTGCGTTCTATTCTCAAACCTTCCTCCAGGCCGCATAAGCTGCATATAATCAACAAACATCAAGTCAAGATTCCGCTCCATCTTGAGCCTTCGTGCTTTGGCTTTCATCTCCATGACCGTCAAAGCAGGGCTTTCGTCCACAAATATTTTTGCTTGAGAAAGAACTTCGGCCCCTAGCTTGAGTTTCTCGAAGTCTCTTTCTCCTATAAAGCCTGTCCTGACTTTCTTGATGTCTAACTGAGCCTCGGCACAGAGCAAGCGGATCACAACTTGCTCCTTGGCCATTTCAAGAGAAAAAAATCCGATGGAATAATCTGTTTTCAGACTTGCATATTGAGAGATATTCAAGCATAGAGCTGTTTTTCCCATTGAAGGGCGCGCGGCAACTACTATAAACTCAGAATTATGAAAGCCTGCTGTCAATCCATCCAAGTCCCTAAAACCTGTTGGTACTCCTGTGACTGATTCCTTACGATCATGGAGGGCTTTAACCATATCCAAGGTGGTTGCGGTCAGCGTGCCCACAGGGACAAAGCCTGGCTTTATCCTCTGTTCAGTCACTTCAATAATTGCGGCCTGAGCTTCATCCAAAAGCAAATCAGCATCTTCTTTTTGTTCATAGCTTGTGGAGATTATCTTAACAGAAGAAAGGATGAGCTGTCTTAATAGAGATTTTTCCTTAATAATCTGCGCATAGAACTCAACATTTAAACTCTTGGGAATTCCGTCCATCAGGGAGGAGATGTAAGATGCTCCTCCAATATCATCAAGCACCCCTTCCTTTTGAAGCTCCTCGCTCAAGGTGACAACATCAACTGGAAGTCCCTTATCAACTAAAGAAGTAATCTTATTAACAATCTTCCGGTTAGCCTCTTTATAAAAATCCTCTGGGGTGATGATTGAAAGGACTACATTTAAATTTTTATTATTTACTAGAATCCCTCCCAGAACTGTCTTCTCAGCTTCAAGACTATGGGGAGGGGTTTTTTTCAACAACATTAAGTCAAGTTCCATTTTTCCCCTCCTTTGTAATCCCTACTTTTTGGATGCCGCCTCTTTTTCCTGTTTTTCTTTTTTTCGCTCTTTTTTATCAGGTTTTGTTTCTTCTTCTTTGGGACCTTTCGTCTTTTCTTCCTCGGATTTCTCTTTTTCTTGTTTTTCTTCTTTCTTCTTTTCCCCTTCTAATTCTAATAACAATTCCTCCTTGGTTTTTTGTGCTTCCTTTTTTGGGACTATTTCCTGTTCTTCTTTTTGCTCTTCCTTAGCTGCCTTTTTGGCTTTCACCTCTTCCTCCTTTCCCGGCTCTGTTTTCTCCTCTGCTGCCTCTGCTTTCTTTTCTGCGGCTTCCTGCCCTGCTTCTGCAGCCTTTTTCTCTTGTTCTCTTTTTTTCTCTTCCTGGACAGTTTCTTTGATCTCTTCCTTTTCCTCTTTTTTCGACACAACTTTCTCTTCTGTAGCTGTCTCTATTTCCTCTCCCGGGCTTTTCTTTTCTTCTTTTTCCTTCTCCTCTATTAGCTCTTCTCCCTCTCTTTTTACTTCAACCTTTATCTCTGCTCGATCTTCGTGGAAGATTTTTATTGGCACTGAGTAATTTCCCAATCTTTTTATGGGTTCCTCTATTAAAATCTTCTTTTTGTCAATTTCAAAGCCCAATTCAAGAAGTGCATCTTTTATATCTGAAGAACTTACAGATCCAAAAATGACGTCCTTTTCCCCAGCTTTTCTTTTAAAAGTAACTGTAGTCTCCTTAAGTTTTTCAATAAAGTCTTGATAAGACTCTCTCTCTTTCTCGAGTTTCTTTTTCAGAGCTTGCCTCTCTATTTCTATCATCTTCATATTAGATGAAGTGACCTCAAGGGCTAAATTTTTTGGGATAAGATAATTTCTGCCATATCCTGGGGCCACGTCCACAATATCCCCACGTCTTCCAATGTTTTCCATATCTTGTTTCAGGATAACTTTCATCTTTCCTCCGATTATTAAGCTCTTTTTCTAATCTTCCACATAAGGAAGCAAAGCCAGCAAGCGAGCTCTCTTTATTGCTGTTGCCAGCCTCCTCTGATGAAAAGCACATGTTCCAGTAATCCGCCGAGGAGAGATCTTGCCTCTTTCTAAGACATACTTCTTCAAGATGTCAACATTTTTATAATCGACCTCTTTTATATTCTTTTGACAAAAACGGCAGAATTTTTTCCTGGGTGGAAAATATTTCCTAAATGCCCCTCTATTACTCCTTTGTTCTCTTATCATTTTTCCTTCTCCTCTTCTTTTGTTTCTGGGGAAGGGATATCTTCTTGACCTGCCTCCTCTGTTTTTATGATTTCTTCTTCTTTAAGAGCTGCAGTCTTTTCAGGTTCCGGTATTCCTTTTTTCTTTTTTCGCACATTCTCTTTTTTCTCCTTCCTCACGGTCAAAAAACGCAAAATGGCCTCTGATTGTCTAAAGTGCCTTTCCAGCTCAAAAGGAATATCCGGTTCTCCTTCATAGTGAAAAAAAACATAAAAAGCCTCTTCAAACTTGTTGATTGGATAAGCAAGTTTCCTTTTCCCCCATCTGTCTTCCTTGATCATTTTCCCTTTTTTCTTGGAAACAATATTTAGCATTTGAGAAATGATTTTTGAGGTCTCTTCTTCTTCCAGGTTGGGAGAAATCAGAAAAGCTGTTTCGTATTGACTCATTTAAACCTCCTTATGGATTTAAAGCTCCTTCTTTAAAAAGAAGGAACAAGGAGCCCTTTCACTCTATAGCCTTCTTTAGCTTTCAGGTTTAACTATTCAGGGTCTTCCTTCTTTTATTATATATATTCATCGCCTCTTCCACATTTCCTGACAAAATCATCTCCAGGGCCTCTTGGGCTTTCTTCAAGCCCTCTTCCAGAAGAGGCTCTTCTGACTTATCAAATGGAGAAAGCACATAATTGACTGCATCCTCATCCGGCTCTAAAGGGCCAATCCCAACTCTTATCCTTGGATATTCTGTTGTCTGTATCTCCTGGACAATAGAATTCATTCCTTTATGGGTTCCAGGCCCTCCTCTTTTTCTAATCCTAATTTCTCCCAGAGGAATATCCAAATCATCAAAAACAACAATAAGACGCTCAGGCTTAATGCCCCTCACTTCTAAAATATTCTTCACAGCCAGGCCGCTTTTATTCATGTAAGTATGGGGGGTTGCCAAAAGAACTCTTTCCTTTTCCTTTTTTATCTCAACAACTTTTGAAAAATATCTTTTTTTCCTCAACTTAACTTTCCACTCCTTGGCTATTCTTTTTATAAAGGCGAATCCCGCATTATGCCTTGTGCCGGCGTACAGCCTCCCTGGATTCCCCAGTCCAACAACTGCCCACAAAAATTACTCCTCCTTCTTTTCTTTTTTCTCTCCTTTTTCTTTCTTGATAAGCTCGGGTTCTTCCTTTTCTTCTTCTGCCTCTTCCTCCACCTCTTCTTTTTCTTTCTTAATGATTTCGGGTTCTTCTCCCTCAGAAATTATCTCTTCCTCTTCTTCTTTTGCCACTGCTATCTCTTCTTCCTTAGCCGGAACCTCGACGAGTACCAAGATAGTTTCCGGATCACTAATGACTTGTATCCCCTCCTGCAGAACGAGATCTTCTACCTTAAAAGACTGGCGGAGATGGAGGTTGCTTATATCTATTTCAATATGCTCTGGGATATCCTTGGGAAAACACTCAACCTCAACTTCTCTGTTTATAAAATCAACAAATCCTCCTTCTGTCTTGACTCCCACTGCCTCTCCTACTGCAGCAACCGGCACAGAAACTCGAATGGCTTTATCCATTGCGATATGAATAAAATCCGCATGAAGAATTTCATCAGTCACAGGATTTCTTTGTAACTCTTTTATCATTGCATCTTTTATCTCAGAGTCAAACGAGATCTGAAAAACTGTATTCTCGCCTGTGTCAGACTTCAAAATCATGAAGATATCTTTTTTGTTTAAAGTCAGGGGGATATTGACATTCTGGGCCCCATAGAAAATAGCAGGCATCATTCCTTCTCTTCTTAATCGACGAGACGCATTTTTACCAAAAACTTCTCTTTTTTCAGCTTTTATCTTAAAACTCATCTGGATCTCCTCCTTAGATAAACAAAGAACTAACGGAGTAACCTTTATTTATTCTTCGAATCGCTTCTCCAAAAAGCGGAGCAACAGATAGGGGAACAATCTTTTTGGAGGATCTCTGGCTTTCATTCAGAGGAATTGTATTTGTAACGATCAGCTTTTCCAAACAGGAGTTTTCTATTTTCTCCATAGCCTTACCCGATAAAACAGGATGGGTGCAGGCTGCCAGTACTTTTCTGGCTCCTTCTTTCTTTAATGCCTCTGCACTTTTAACAAGCGTGCCCCCTGTATCCACCATGTCATCAAGAATGAGAACATCACGATCTTTCACTTCACCGATAACATTGAGGACCTTGGCTACATTTGGCGCGGGCCTCCGTTTATCTATAATCGCCAGTTCAGCACTCACTATTTTTGCAAAAAACCTCGCTCGCCCCACACCCCCGGCATCAGGGGAAATTATGGTCAAATCCTTAAGCTCCAGGCTTTGAACATAGTTAGATAAAACAGGTGCAACACTTAAGTTGTCAACAGGGATAGAGAAAAATCCCTGAATCTGGGGAGAATGAAGGTCAATGGTCAGAACCCTGTTGGCTCCGGACGCCTCAAGCAAATCTGCAACAAGCCGCGCTGATATTGGAACTCTAGGTCTATCCTTCCAGTCCTGGCGCGCATAGCAGTAATAGGGTATAACAACGGATATCCTTTCAGCAGAAGCACGTTTAAAAGCATCTATCATAAGAAAAAGTTCCACAAGATGAAAATTCGCCTCATAAGAGCCGGACTGGATGATAAAAACATCTTCGCCTCGAACATTTTCATCAATATAAAAATGAATCTCGCCGTCACTGAATTGCTCTAAAACACACTTACCCAGCTCGATTTTTAAAAAATCTGCTATCTCTTTTGCTAAAGCAGGGTTAGAAGATCCTGTAAACACTTTCATTGTGTTTTCTTTTTTCATCCATCTTCCTCTTTTATGGCTGTCTCTAAAAGGAGGGAATCTCCTTTCGATCCCTAGCTGGGGCGGGAGGATTCGAACCTCCGAATGGCGGCTCCAAAGGCCGCTGCCTTACCGCTTGGCTACACCCCAATTTCCAAACTCTTCCAGTATCGCTCCCTGGATAATGTCTCTAAAAGATGTAATGTATATGACTTTTTCAGCCTTTTTAAAACCTCCTCTGCCTTTTTTTTCTCCGAAAAAAGTCCATATACTGCTGAGCCAGTCCCGCTAACTAAAGACAACTCGCATCCCTGGCTCTGGAAAAGTTTCTTAATAACTTTGAGTTGAGGATATAAGCAGAAAACTGTTTCTTCTAACTTGTTTTCCAATAAACCAAGCTCTCTGCTGTCTAGAAACTTGATAATTTTACTGTCTTTGTCTTTCGAAGTCAAGGATGAGGGAAAATGGCCGTAAATCTTGGCGGTCTTGATAGAAAAAGAGGGCAAAATCAATAAACAGGGAAGAGAAACAAGGTCAGAGAGAGGGGAAATATCGTCTCCTCTTCCCTGTCCTAAGCATAATCCTCCCTCAAGAAAAAAAGGGACATCTGCCCCCAGATGCCTTCCTAAATCCATCAGGGCTTCCTTTCCCAGGTCCAGACCCCAGATTTTATTCAAAGCATAAAGAGTCATAGCCGCATTGGAGCTTCCTCCGCCTAATCCCTTGCCTGGAGGGATTTTTTTTGTAACATGGATTTTAATCCCATTGGATATTTGGAACTGCTCTTTAAGGAGAAGAGCAGCCCGGAAAATAAGGTTATCTTTTCCCCAAGAGATCTTTTTCTCATCTCCTTTAAGGAGAATTTTATTTCGCTTGATCGGGCTAAATTCTAAAACATCATAAAAATCTACCGTCTGGAGAAGAGTCTTGACTTCATGGTAGCCGTTGTTTCTTTTTCCTGTAATTTCTAATCCAAGGTTTATCTTAGCAAAGGATTTAATTTTCATCAGCTAGTATCTTCTCGATCTCAGCCCAACTTTTTCGCTTATATTTATCCAAAAAAGAAAGGGAAAAAGTTCCCTTTTTAATAGGCTGGTTTAAGTTAATGTTGAGTATCTTCAGGCGCCCCCTGCTCTGAAGATGATTAAAAGTGAGAATGCGGGCAAATGGAGTATTTTGAAAAAATTCTTTAACTTCAAAGTGAAATTCTCCTCTTTGGCCTGACTTGATTCGTCTTTTCTCGTCCTTTATAAAGTTCCAGCTCCCCAAGCTCTTCTCATTTTTAGTCTCCAGCTCTCTATCCTCCCATTTCCCGCTTAAAAGATTTATCATCTCATACAGGTTTAGGCGGAATCCAAGTAACTTATCGATAATTTCTTCCTCTTCTCCCTGCCAATAGATTTTTTTGGAAGGAAGTAAAAAAACCGCCTTCTCTTCATTTACAATAATCTGATAGATGGTTCTGCCCATCATGTGAAACACTTCGATCCTGCCTTGATGGGGGAGCTTGAACAGGAAAAAAAACTTAGATCTGACTGATTCACGTTCTTCAGTAACTTTTATAGAAGCATATCCTTCTATCCTCTCAATCCTTGAAGGAAGCGGGAGGAGGGAAATACGTGAAGGCCGGCAGTGGATTATAAAAAACAGGGGCAGGAAAAAAAGCGCAAAAAGCAAAGCTTGTAAAACAATATTTAGCTTTCCTCTTTTACGAACTCTTTTTGCGAAAAATCTTTTTTTAACATTCATAGTGAAACAGTATTACGACTTAATTCAAGAAATATTTCTGAATAATGCCCTTCAGAACTTTTTTTATTCTATTTCTTCTCTTCTTCTTCGCCTGTTTTTTCTTTGCTATTTTCACCAAGAGAAAACCCATAATCTCTTGTCTTTAACTTCTTTTTTTTCAATATGTTCCCTTGTTGATTTTCGTCAATACGGGGAGTTTTATAATTTTCTATTTTTGTTTCTCTTTTCTTCACTTCCGCCTTTTGCCTAACCTTATTTTCAACAAGGAAAAATCCATAATCTTCTGTTTTTATTTTCTTCCTCTTTTTCTTCCGAAAAAGCGGATAAAAAGGTGACTTTATTTTTTTCCCAAAGCAAGAAAGATTTGGATTAAAGATTAAAATAAGAAAGAATACTCCTAAAATAACTAAGATTCCATAATACCCAAAACTCATCTTTTTCCTCAGAATAAAAAAGAGCTTGACTCAAATAGAGGCTTAAAATTATTTTCAAATTCATTATATGACTGACTTTTTAATTAGTCAATGAAAGGACAAACAGGAAATAAACTGCTTTGGAAAAAATAGAGGGAAATTTATCGGTCCCCGAATTTTTTGTCTTTCTCTTAATCTTCCTGGAAATCAGGAACTTTTGACTTCACTTTCTCGTTCCCTAAATAATAGCCAATCAAGAAAGCAGAAGAGGCTGCAAGAAGAAGGAGAAAAGATTTGAAAATATTGTTCATTATGACCTTCTTCTCAAATTTTATCTAAAACACAAAAAAAGTCAACAATTTGAAGGTTCTATTTTAAAGTCTTCTCCGACACGGAAGCATTCTTATTTCCGTGATAAAGAAACAGTCAGGCAAACTGATTCGTCAGCCCATGTATTTTCCCCAGCGGGGAAAATACACTTATTCCTCGGCTCGCTCTCCTCCGGATGGCTTCCTAACCAGATTGCCTGGCTTCCAAAGAAATTGTCACGTAAATAAGAATGCTTACCTCCGACGCTTGATTTTTCTATATATCAACCATAGAATATAACAAAGAAAAATGGGAAAAAAGGCCCTGCTCATCCTCTTATTGCTTTCTCTTTGTTTCTCTTTCTCCCTATCACAAGAAATAAGGAAACCTGTTGTAGCAGGGATGTTTTACACAAAAAACGCGGAGACTCTCTCTCGACAAATAGACAGCTTCCTCCAAAACGCAAAAACATCCCCTTCTTCTGAAAATATTGTTGCGCTGATTGCTCCTCATGCCGGATATGCTTATTCTGGACAGGTCGCTGCCTCTGCATATCGTTTAATCCAAGGAAGAGATTATGATACAGTTGTTGTTATCGGACCCTCTCATCGGCTCCGTTTTAACGGTTGTTCCATTTATCCACGAGGAGGATATGAAACACCTCTGGGGATAGCAAAAATTGATGAATCCTTAGCATCAGAACTATCAAAGGTTTCGGGTTTTAAATATATATCTCAAGCTCATAGGGAAGAACATTCAGTGGAGGTCCAAATCCCGTTCATCCAAAAACTTCTTCCCCAAGTAAAAATAGTCCCCATTGTCATGGGCATTACATCAAAAGAGACCATCACAACCCTGGCTAATGCTTTAGCAACAGTTCTTCCCGGAAAAAAAGCTCTGGTCATTGCATCAACAGACATGTCTCATTTCCTTCCAAAAAAAAGAGCCAATGACATTGATTCCAGGACAATCTCACACATTCAGTCTTTTAACACTTCCGTTCTCATCCGAATGCTAGAACAGGGCGAAAACATTATGTGCGGCGGAGGTCCCGTTGTCTCTACTCTGCTGTATGCTCAAAAGAGAGGAGACACAAAAATCGAGATCCTACACTATGCCGATTCATCAGATTTTGGTTCTTCGGAATCTAGAGTTGTAGGATATCTCTCAGCCGCCATCTATCCTGGATCATCCCAATCCAAATTCAGCCTTTCTCCAGAAGAAAAAAAAGAACTTCTCCAGCTGGCCCGATTTTCCATTACTCAGTTTGTCCAGAAGAATAAGGTCATCAATTACAGGCCTGAAAGCCCCGATTTATATTCCAAAATGGGAGCCTTTGTGACCCTCAAAAAAAAAGGTCGGCTTAGAGGCTGTATAGGATTCACAGAGGCCGCGTTGCCTCTTTACCAAACGGTTATTCAAGCCTCCATTTACGCCGCATGTAAAGACCCTAGATTTCCTCCTGTTTCTGCCAAAGAACTCAAAGATATTGAAGTTGAAATTTCAGTTCTTTCCCCCCTCAAAAAAATTCGTGATCCCAGTCTAATTACAGTCGGAAAACATGGCCTTTTTATCTCCAAAGGAGATAAAAAGGGGCTCCTTTTGCCACAAGTCCCAGTTGAAAATCTCTGGTCAAAGGAAGAATTCCTCCAGCAGGCATGCTTAAAAGCAGGTTTGCCACGGAACGCCTGGAAATCAGGAGCTGATATTTATATATTTGAAGCTATTGTTTTTCATTAATCTTACCTAAGTAAAACATCTTTATTTCCGTGATAAAGAAACAGTCAGGCAAACTGATTCGTCAGCCCGTGTATTTTCCCCAGCGAGGAAAATCCACTTATTCCTCGGCTCGCTCTCCTCTTTGAGGAGCCATGCCCGCTCGCCTCCGGATGGCTTCCTAACCAGATTGCCTGACTTCCAAAGAAATTGTCACGGAAATAAGGATACTGACAAGGAAGCTTTTAATTTATCGTTGCTCTCTGTTATACTATACATTCATTTTTTTCAGCATTTCTTTAGCAGGTTAAAAATGCCAATCTATGAATACAAATGCAAAAAATGTGGCTCAATTCTTGAAAATTTGCAGAAATTAAATGATCCGCTCTTAGAGAAATGCCCGGAATGCGGCGGTCTCTTAAAAAAAGTCATCTCTCCTTCAGCCCTTCAATTTAAAGGCAGCGGCTGGTACGTCACCGATTACGCCCGAAAGAAAAAGCCAGAAAAAGAAGGAAAGGCCAAAGAAAAACCTAAAAACAAAAAAAAAGACCCCGTTAGACAAAAGAACAGCAATTCTACACCTAGTTCTGATTAAAAAAGGGGGACAGTCTACTTTTTTACACCTTTACAAAGTGAAGCCCTGTACTTTTTGACAAGAAAGCCTTTTGGGAATAAAATTGAGCTTATGAAAATCATTGTGCGAGCGCCAAACTGGATAGGGGATTCCATCCTTGCTACATCCGCCATAGAGAGCTTAAGTAAAAACTTCCCCCAGGCTCAAATATGGATAGCTGCTAAAAACTGGGTAAAAGATCTTTTTTCCTCATGTGATTTTATTAAAGGGATTATTCCTCTACCAGCAACAAATGGCATTAAAAGCTTGATAAATTCAGCACAACAAATAAAAAAGTTGCGCTTTTCTACAGGAGTTCTTTTCACAAATTCTTTCTCTTCAGCCCTTCTTTTCTATCTTGCCAAGATTCCGCAAAGATGGGGATATTCGAGGGATGGACGCAGACTCCTTTTGACAAAAGGGATTGTTTCAAAAAGAGAAGAAGGCGGTTCCCACCAGGCAAATTATTACATGAACCTTATTACCGGACTGGGCTTAAAAGCTTCTCCTCCACACTTATTTTTTTCCTTATCTCAAGAAGAAAAGACAAAAGCAAAAGAAATGCTTCTCTCTTTATATGTGGACTTCAACCAACCTCTTATTATCCTCAGCCCAGGCGCCTCTTATGGGCCCTCCAAAAGATGGCCTGCTGAAAAATTCGCAAGGCTCGCTACTCTGCTCCAGAAAAAAAAGAAAGCGAACATCCTTATTGTCGGCTATCAAGATGAAGCCAGGCTGGCTGAATCCATCGCCTCAGAGATGCCCAAGAAACCAATCAGCCTGGCAGGAAAGACGAGCCTCCGCCAGCTTGCAGGTCTTATCAGCCACGCTGATCTTTTCATCACAAACGACTCAGGTCCCATGCACATGGCAAATGCTCTTAAAACACCCGTCGCAGCTGTTTTTGGCCCGACTGACCCGATTATCACAGGTCCCTTCCAAGAGCCATCTGTAGTAATTAAAAAAGAAGTAACCTGCTGGCCCTGCAGCTACAGAGAATGCCCATTTGATCACAGGTGTATGTTAGCTATCGATCCAGAAGAAGTCTTCGAAGCTTGTATAAATTTTCTAAAATGAAAAAAAGAGCTGTTTTCCTCGATAGAGACGGAACAATCAACAAAGACGTGGGCTATCCTGCTACTTTTAGCTCAATAGAAATCTTTCCCTATAGCTTCGAAGCTGTAAGGAAAATTAATGAGGCCGGGCTCTTAGCCGTAATCGTAACTAACCAGTCCGGAGTAGGACGTGGCCTCATCGTTGAAGAAAATCTTCAAGACATCCACAATAAACTGCAACTTTCTTTTTCAAAACATAACGCTCATTTTGACAGAATTTATTACTGCCCCCATTATCTTTTCTCCCCCAAGCCTCAATACAAAAAAGACTGTTTATGCCGCAAGCCCAATCCGGGGATGGGCCTTCAAGCAGCGGAAGAACTCAATATTGATGTTAAGAATTCCTATATGGTAGGAGATAAAGTAGAAGATATTATCTTTGGCTTAAATATTAAAGCTAAGCCAATTCTTTGCCTTACAGGATTTGGTCAAGAGTCCCTTCCAAAGCTCAAGGAAAAAGGCATAGAGCCCGCTTATATAGCGCAAACACTGCTTGATGCTGTAAGCTGGATTCTTCAAAGGGAAAAATATAATAATCCTGATATAAAGTGATCGTTTTCCTTGGAAAGCCGGTAATTTACGATAATGATTAGATTTGATGATATTTTAGAAAAGGTTTCTTCGTCTTTTGACGAAAAAGACATAACTCTTCTTAAAAAAGCTTATGTCTTTGCAGCACAAGCTCACAAAGGACAAACAAGACGCTCCGGAGAGCCTTATTTGAGCCATTCCTTGGAAGTTGCCGCCATGCTGTCAGATATGAAATTAGACATAACAACTCTAGCAGCCGGTCTCCTCCACGATGTTTTAGAAGACACTGAAATAACGGCGGTTGAGCTTATGGATACTTTTGGCAAAGAAATCACTCACCTGGTTGAGGGGGTTACTAAAATCAGTCGGGTCCAGGAGTCCTCACCAGAAACAAGGCAGGCAGAAAGCATCAGGAAAATAATCATTGCGATGACTGACGATTTAAGAGTCATCTTTATTAAATTAGCTGACAGGATTCATAATTTGAAAACGCTTAAATTTCTGCCCGAAGACAAACAAAAACAGGTTGCGAAGGAAACCCTTGATATTTATGCCCCTATTGCGAACAGGCTCGGCATGGGAAGGATACAGGCTGAATTGGAAGATCTTTCCTTCCGCTATGTAGATCCAATTGATTACTTCAAGGTAGCCTCTTTGGTTGAACCCCAAAGAAAAAAAGCAGAAAAGGCGCTCAAGAAAACAAAAAATGAACTGGAAAATTTAATGAAAGAAAATAATATCCCCGCAGAAATCACCTATCGAATAAAACGACTTTATAGTGTCTACAATAAAATGACAGTACAGAATACAGGGTTTGACCAAGTCTATGACTTCATGGCTTTAAGGTTGGTCGTTAATTCTGTGAGAAATTGTTATACTGCCCTAGGAATAATTCACCAGAAATGGCCTCCTCTTCCTCACCGCTTCCGGGATTTCATCGCTATGCCCAAGCCTAATCTTTATCAATCTCTCCATACAACAATCATTACTGAGAAAAAACAAACAGTTGAAATTCAAGTCCGAACACATGATATGCATAATCTGGCTGAAAACGGAATTGCCGCCCACTGGAAATACAAGGAAGCGGACACCCGCCACCTCATGAAAGAAGACAAAAGACTACACTGGCTTAGAGAAATGGTCGATCTGTACAAGGAGCAAAAAAGCCCCAGGGAATTCCTTAAAAGCCTAAAAACAGACCTTATTCCCGAAGAAGTTTATGTTTTTACACCTAAGGGAAAGGTTATAACTCTTCCTCTTGGAGCCTCTGCCTTGGATTTTGCCTTTAAGATTCATTCCGAGATCGGCTTACATTGCTCTTCCGCAAAAATCAACGGGAGGACCGCACTATTAAAAACAATCTTGAAAACAGGAGATATCGTTGAGATTTTTACCTCTCCTGAAAAAACTCCCGGCAGGGACTGGTTAAATATCGTTTTCACTTCTTCTGCGCGTCACACTATTAAACGCTGGCTTAACTTACAGGATAAAATTAAAAATACAACCATCGGGAAAAAACTCTGGGAAAAAGAGATTAAGAAATATAAGGTCCCCTCTGAGCGGTTGAAAAAGGGAGCCTTTCTTAAAAGCCTTTCTTCTGTAACAAACTTCCGGATCAAAAAAATGGAAGACTTTTATGCTTTTATAGGCTTTGGAAAAATCGTCCTTGATAATAAATTCATGGAAAAACTCTTCCCCTCCGAAAAAATTATAAAGAAAAAAGAAACTTTCCTAAAAAAAGTTGTCACCAAGGTAGCAAAAAAGCCAAAGCCTGTTATTCAAGTCAAAGGAGTAAGGCTGGGCAAATGCTGTTCCCCTATAAGGGGAGAACCCTCCATAGGATATATAACCTCAGGAAAAGGAGTCACAGTGCATTCCCTGCGGTGCCCCCTGGTCGCAAAGGAAATTCTTGACAACAATCGTATGGTTGAGGTCTCGTGGGAGGACACTCCGAAAGACAGCTATAAAGGAACTCTCCTGATCAAGGGGGAAGATTCTCCTGGAGTCCTGGCCAAACTTGCCTCTGCTATTGCCCAGCTCAATGGAAATATTACAAAAGCTGAAGTGACGACTTTTACAGACAAGTCAGCACGCTTTAAGCTGGTTGTGATCATTCGAGACATAAAACATCTTGAGGCAATTATGAAAAAATTATTGGTTATAAAAGAAATTAATTCTGTTGAAAGAATTTGAAGAGGATTATATGACTTTTGTCACTTTACCGGAACGGAGACACCTGGTACAAACCCAAATCCGCTTGACACCTGATTTAGTTTGCGCTCTAACATGCTGCAAATTTGGCTTCCATTTCTTCTTTGAAGCCTTGTGAGAATGACTCACGCTTTGTCCAAACAGAGGTCCTTTTCCACAAATTGCACAGACTTTCGGCATTTTTCTTCTCTTTTAAAGTAACAATTTATAACATATCTCCCAAAAAAATCCAAACTATTTCTTTTTGAGTGGGCTTAAGTTTTTTATTAAAGATCCCGTCTTCGCTTGAAGGCTTCCAGAGTATTTTTCATAAGCATTGCAACAGTAAGCAGTCCAACCCCTCCTGGTACCGGAGTTAAATATTCAGCCTTCTCGATAACCTGAGGATGGACATCCCCGATAATCGTATACCCTTTTTTCTCGAGATCTTCTTGCCTCTTTTTGTCCTTCCCAAATAACTCTTCCACTTTTGACTTGTCAGAAAGAGAATCAATTCCCACGTCTATAACAACAGCTCCTGGTTTTACAAATTCTGGAGTTATAAAGGTTCCACGGCCTATTGCAGCAACAAGAATGTCTGCTTCCGAGGCTACCTGAGGAAGGTTTTTTGTCCTGGTATGACATGTAGTTACTGTTCCGTTTTCATTTGTCATCATTGCGGCCAATGGCTTCCCTACCATAATGCTTCTTCCTATAATAACCACCCTTTTTCCTTCAATTGAGATATCTCGAAATTTTAACAATTCTATTATTCCAAGGGGAGTGCACGGTTTTACCCCATCCTTTTTCAACAGCAAATTTCCTAAATTAAATGGATGAAAGCCGTCCACATCCTTTTCTGGAGGCATGGAGGTGATTATCTCATGGGAATCGAACGAGGACGGCAAAGGGAGCTGGATCAATATCCCATCCACATCTTCCCTGCTGCTTAATTGCTCAATTTTAGACTTCAATAAAGAAACACTTATATCTTCAGGGAAATTCAAAATTTCTGAATGGATTCCCAGTTTTTCACACGCCCTCTCTTTTGTCCGCAAATAAACCTTAGATGCCCTGTCTTCTCCTACTCGTATCCCCACTAAACCAGGAACTTGCCCAATGGTCTTCAAATAGCTAGCTACTTCATCTTTGACTTCTTCTTTTATCTTGTTTGCCAGGGTTTTTCCTTCCAGCCAGCTGCCCATATTATTCTCCTTCAGTAATTCTTAATCCATTATACAAGTGTCATCTTTTTATGACAACAAAGTTCTTTTTTTCTCTGGTTTCCTCATGTTTAATTTGGCATGAACTTTGCATATTCTTAATGTTCTCTTGACGACGTATAAAAAAAGCAGTAATTTAAATTATATAGGTCTAAAATGTATAGAAAATTTACAGGTTATCTTTTTATTCTCTTTTTGATCTCTATCGTTTTAATTAGCTGCAGCCGGCCGGTCTTAAATAATCAAATCCGTTTTGGCATCCAGGCAGCACATAAAGGACTATGGGATGAAGCGATTTTTCGATGGAAAAAAGCAATCGATTCCAACCCCGGATCTGCTGCAGCCCACAACAACTTAGCAGTTGCATATGAAAATAAAGGGCTCCTGGAGGAGGCAAAAAAAGAATATGAAATAGCCTTAAAGCTAAGCCCTAGGAATAGTTACATAAAATCCAATTTTGAAAACTTTAAAAAGGTTTATGAACCCCAGGAAAATGAAAAAAAAGATAAATAAAACTATATTTGTACTGCTGCTTTCATCTCTGTACTTTATTTCCTGTTCCACCAGCAGCTACTTAAAAATAAAAATAGCAATTCCTGAAAAAACAGCTCTTGAAATAGATCAATTTAACAAAATTGTAATTACCAATTTCTTTATAAAAGAGAAAACAAAAAAATTTGACCTCAACCAGGAGCTTGTCAAATATTTTACTTCTGAGATCGAGATTGTACTCAAGGGAAAAACTCTGTCAAAAAAAATCTCCCTGGAAAAAGAAGAGCTTTTTAACAATAAAGAATTCTGGAAAAAGCTGTTTCCTGATTTAAAAGGAGCTGTTCTTCTCACCGGCAGTGCTCAATATTCTGAAGAAATCCGAAAAGCTATTTTAGAAACAAAGAAAGAATATTCTGAAGACCCATTCGCTAAGGGAAAAACTTTTGAAGAGCGAAGATTTTACACTCTTAACCTTGACCTCTACCTTATTGACGCCAAAACAGGAGATACGCTGTATAAGAGAAGCTTCAAAGAATCAAAGGGCTATAAAAATCCAAACCAGACGGCCTACTTTGCTTTTTTTGAGCTTATCCAGAGAGTAAAAGAAAAGTTTTTCAGCATCATTCTTAGAGGAAAAAAAATCCAGGATAGATACCTTATCACTCATTAATAAAGGAGATCCACAATGAAACATTATATAAAATATATCACTTTATTTATTTTCCTTGTACTTTGGGTCCCTCTGAGTTTTGCCCAATCCATGTATTTTCCCTACTACGGAAAAAATAAAGTCCTTTATGAAAAGTTCGACTGGGAAAACTACAAGACTAACCACTTCGACATATACTACTACGTTGGAGATATGCGGATTTTAAAAAACGTCGCTGAAATGGCTGAAAGCGCGTATCAAAAAATAAGCGAGGAGCTTAAACATCCGCTCTCTGATCCGGTTCCCCTTATTTTTTATAAAACACTCACAGATTTCGAGCAGACAAATCTTTTTCAGATCAGTGAAGGAGTAATGGGTGTTGCAGAACCTGTGCTCCACCGTATCGCCATTCACGGAGACATGAGCCTGGACCAAATGCAAGATCTAATCGAGCATGAATTAACTCATGTATTCGAATTCGACCTTCTCTGGGGAAGTCCGGGTGGAGGCCTTTATGCAATAAGTGCGCCTCCTCTTTGGATAATGGAAGGCTATGCCGAGTATAATACCGAAACCTGGACTTCCTGGTCATCTCTGATTGTCAGAGACGCTGTCCTCAACGACCGAGTACCTGAACTCTCTAAATCAGGCAATCTTTATTCCCGCTATCCTATGCCCCGCCAGCCCGCTTATGACTTTGGGCATGCTATGTTTGAATTTATCGAGTCCAAGATGGGAAAAACGGGGATAAGGGAGTTCTGGCACTCCATGAAACGCTCTCCGCTTGTAGGAAGGAGAAGTCCTACACAAAGAGCTTTCAATATGACATACAAAGAGTTCAATCATGAATTTAAAAAATATCTCCGCACTCGATTCAAAGACTTTGTATCGAGAGAAAATCCAGAAGACTACAGCATTGCCCTTGGCCCCGAATTCCCCCTTAATCCCTATTACTTTTCCCTCGCCCATGCCGTTTCTCCTTCAGGAGATATTGTTGCTGTCCTGACCCAAAGTGTTAAAGACTATGATATCGATATTATACTTATCTCAACAAAAGACGGCTCTGTAATTAAAAACATAACAAAAGGTTATACTCTTAAGTATGAATACATCCGATTCGATATTGACCCTTCTAAAGGAAAGAATATTGCCTGGTCCCCTGATGGAGACAGCATAGCCTTCTTTGCCCGGTCCGGTCAAAAATATGCCCTTTTTATCCTTAGCCCCATAACCGGAAAAATCCTGAGAAGAATCTTTATTCCTTTTGATCATCCTTCTTCCCCGTGCTTTGTCCCTGGAGAAAAAGAACTGATCTTTACGGCTTTTCATGGGGGGACCCACGATATTTTCAAGGTCAATCTTTCTACCGAAAATTTTTTGAATTTGACTGAGGACGAGCTCTTCGAGAAAGCGCCTACCGTCTCACATGATGGAAAACAGTTAGCCTATACAATCCGGCTCGATGCTTACGATAAGCTTTTTCTTTCCCCAATAGACAACTTAAGGGAAAAAACACAGCTGACCTTCGGGAGAGGGAACACAATAGCCCCGTACTTTTCTCATGATTCTAAAGAATTATATTTCTCCGGAGACATGCGGAATGCATTTAATCTCTACTCTCTGAACCTGGAAAACGGAGAACTCAAGCGCTACACAGATGTAAGAACCGGTAATTTTTTCCCTACCCCCCTTCCCAACGAGCCTAAAAAGGTCCTCTTCTCTGCGTTCAATAAGGGAGCCCTTCAGATTTTTAAAAGCGAGTTCGAAGGGGAAGTAGAAAAAACCATTACTTTTGCTGAAAGGTCACAAGACGAGGAATTCAAGAAGTTCGAGCCTGTTATTTCGCTGGACATAAATAAAGATAAAATTCAATCTCATGAGGGCATAGGCAAATTGTATCTCATGGCAAGGCCTCCTATTGATGCTCTTGTTTCCACTGACGGCTCTATTTACGGTGGCTCTGCCCTCAGTTTTTCTGATATCCTGGACGACTACTCCCTCTACTTCATGGCTTATCAAGTAAGAAGTTTTCGGTCATACCAATTTGCTTTTATGAATCAAAAAAGCAGGCTCCAGTACATGGCGAGTGCTTTTCAATATACATTCTATTATTACAGCTCTGCTTATTATGATCCTTTATACTATGAGTTTGCCCGTTACTCTGATGCCATGGCCACGCGAAAAATCACAGGAGTAAACTTTTTGGCTTATTATCCTTTTAACAGGTACTACCGTACTGAAGCAACTTTTGGTTTTTATAATTACGAAGAGGACTATCTTTATTCAGGCCCCAGCAGTTACAGCGGTTTCTTGAACGGAAACCTCCTTTCAGCAGGTTTTGCCCTTGTAGGGGAAACAACTCGCTTCAGATATCCTTTTGGGCCTATATCCGGAAACACATTCAAGCTTTCTCTTTCTTACGGGCTCCCTGTTTCGGAAAATTTTATTCAGAACACAACAGTTGAAGCAGACCTTCGTCAATACCTTCATATCGGTGGAGATTCTCTCTTTGCGTTCCGCTTTAACGGATTTGCCAGCCGGGGAAAAAATCGCTTTGTTTTTTATCTGGGAGGAAACAACCAGATCCGCTCTACAAATTATTACAGTGTTATTTGCAGTGAAGGGTGGTATACCAACTTCGAATTCAGGTTCCCCCTGGTAAATGCAGCCAACACGATCCTCGGCCAGATAGGCCCGGTCCGAGGGACCTTTTTCTTTGATATGGCACGGGTCAAGCTCCTCGACTACTCCGCTGGATTCGCCTCGGCTATTGGATATAATATCTATGGATTCCCTTTATATCGTTTCTCTGACGCTATTGGGTCTTATGGTTACGGTTTGCAATTTTTCTTCCTAGGTCTTCCTGTCCATCTTGAATTTTCAAAAAGGATCGAGTGGCCAGACCTTGTTATTAATAGTCTTGGAGACCTAAAAAAACTATTTGATGTCGAGCCATACGGTAATTTTAAGACAAGATTCTGGATTGGCTTTGATTTCTAAATATTTAAAACAAACTGCTTGAACTCCAGCTGCATGAGTGCTATTATACCAAAGCTTTTCCATTCGTAAATCATCCAGAAGGATGCATTTTCCACATGTGTGGATAAATCTGTGGAAATCTAAAACGCTTAAATGGCACCTGAAGATAAACTTAATCCCTGGCTTCAAATAATGGAAGCCTTGAAAAAAAACATAGATAAAAACAGTTATGAAACCTGGTTTGAGCCAACCTCCTACATTGGACAGGAATCTGGTTCTCTTTATATAAAAGTACCAAATTCATACTTCAAGGACTGGGTTTCTTTTCATTATTCAAGCCTTATTAGTAAATATTCCCAGGAACTTTTTGGCAAAGTTTTAGATGTTAACTTTATCTTTGACGAAGACTCCACTTCTTTTATGAGGCGTTCTCCTCGAGAGAGAAAAAAGAAGCACGGCACACTGCTAAGTCCAAACTTAAATCCAAATTATACATTTGAAAACTTCGTAGTTGGATCCTGCAATCAATTCGCTCATGCAGCTGCCTCAGCAGTAACCCAGAATCCAGCTAAATCATACAACCCGCTATATATATACGGAGGTGCTGGTTTAGGAAAAACACATTTGATGAATGCCATAGGACATTTAACTCTTAATAATAACCGCCGCTTTAAAATATTATACATCACAACAGAAAAATTCATGAATGATCTTATTAATCATCTCCAGTATGGCAAAGTACTAGATTTCCGCCAGAAATACAGAAGTGTTGATGTGCTTTTAATGGACGATATTCATTATCTCTCTGGAAAAGAAAGAACAAAAGAAGAATTTTTTCACACTTTTAATCATCTATACGACGGCCAGAAACAAATTGTAATTTCAAGCGATTGTGCTCCTAAAGAAATTCCAAATCTTGAAGAGAGGTTTCGCTCTCGTTTTGAATGGGGATTAATCGCTGACCTTAAACCCCCTGATATCGAGACTAGAATTGCCATCCTTAAGAAAAAATCAGAATTAGAGGGAGTGGTTCTCCCAGATAGTGTAGCTCTCTTTATTGCAGATAAGGTTCATTCTAATATAAGAGTTTTAGAAGGGTATTTGCGCCGTGTTGTCGCTTACGCATCTTTAAAAGGTGAAAAAATTGATTTGGACATTACAAAGGAAGCATTAAAAAGCTTATTGGATTCTTCTTTAAGTATTGTTACTGTTGAAAAGATTCAAAAGGTCGTCTGCCATGAATTTAAGATAAATCTTGCCCAGCTTAAATCTAAAAATAACTCTCCAAAGGTCGCCTTTCCTCGCCAAATTGCTATGTATCTAGCAAAAACTTTAACAAAAACCTCCCTTCCTGAAATTGGAAAGAAATTTGGTGGAAAACATCACACCACAGTCATCCATAGTGTAAGGAAAATAGAAAAAATGCACAACGAAGACCCAGAATTCAACAGAGAAATAAACAATCTTATTAACTATATTTGATAGAAGAATCAACGCTTTATATAGTTTATTCACTTTTTATTTGCTTTTATTGTATTTATTATTTAATCTAAATCTATATTTAATTATAAATAATATATCTTATGAAAAGGTGGAAAAATGAAATTCTCAATTAAAAAGGAAGATATTTTCAGTGAACTTCAGCTTCTTCAGGGAATTGTAGAAAAAAGAAATACAATGCCTATTCTTGCTAATATATTAGTGACAGCTTCAGAAAAAGAGATAGAACTTATAGGCACTGACCTTGAAGTTGGTCTAAAAACTCATTTTACAGCTCAGATTGAAAAAGAAGGCTCTATAACAATTTCCGGGAAAAAAGTTTTTGAAATTGTCAAATCACTTCCCGCGGGGAAAATGGTTACCTTTAATGAAGGCGATGATCTTATGATGGAAATAACTTCAGGAAAGAGTGAATTTAAAGTACTATGCCTGCCAAAAGAAGACTATCCTCAGGTTCCTGAGCCAAAATTCGAAAAAAACCTTATTTTTCCTTTAGATAAATTTAAAGAAATGATTGATAGAGTCTATTATTCCATAACTCAAGAACAAAGATATTATTTAAGTGGAGCTCTACTTTTACTAAAAGATAATTCAATGGAATTGGTAAGTACAGATGGCCACAGATTAGCTTATACTTCAAGCTCCGTAGAAAACATGAAACTCGAAAAGGAAATAAGAGTTATTGTAGCAAAAAAAACACTGAGTGAATTGAGAAAATTTGAGGATGATTCTATAGAATTCGATTTAGATGAAAACAATCTATTTTTTAAAGTAAAAAACAGAACATTGATATCAAGAATCATCGAAGGAAAATTCCCAAATTATGAAGCAGTTATCCCCAAAGATAACCAACACATTCTCTCCATATCCAGAGAAGAAATTACAGATGCAGTCAGAAGGGTTTCACTTTTTTCCACAGAAAGGTCAAGAGGAATCAAGTTTTTTATTAAAAAGAAAGAAATGGAACTATTTTCCTCAAATCCGGAGATAGGAGAAGCTCGAGATAAAGTTGATATAAACTATGAAGGGGAAGATTTGGAAATAGGATTTAATTCTCAGTATCTTCTTGATTTCTTTTCTACGATAAAGTCAGAAAACATTTCCATAGAAATGAAGGATAATAACAGCTCTATTCTGATGAGACCAGATGTTGAGGAAGAGATTAAGTACATTTATGTGCTAATGCCCATGAAATTATAAAAGTAATTCTCGCCTAGTTAAAATCCTGATTTACCTGAATAATCCAAGTTAGCCAATTGACGTGTCTATAGAATGAGAACCAGAGACTTCAAGAAGGAAATGGTTCGGAGCGCAGATAATTCGCTCTCCGGCAGAAGAAACAGGAGGAGAAAGAAGACATATTCTGTGGCAGCAGGAAGATTCAGAAACCCTGGCTTTCCCGTTTTCCACAACAATAGAGATATTGCCTCTTTTTGTCCTGAACGATCTAAAAGAGTTTTTCTTTAAGGTAACATTCTCAATTTTTTGTCCATCCATGTAAATAAAAACAGAATTTCCAAGGCAAATCTTTTCCTGCACACCTTTAAAAGAGACTTGGGTAAGCCAAGTGGATAGACTATGACGGTTATTCATTTCCTTCCATAAAGCATAGAGCCTCTTTGACCGTATGTCCCAGATTTTTCCGCTTCTAATAAGCGTAAAAGAAGGAGGAGCATTTTTGCGTAAAATGTTAAAAGAAAGAGCGGCAGCAACCCGGTTTTCTTTTGACATATATCTCCAGCCTTTTTGAACAAGGCTTCTTTTTAAATCCTTTTCTTCGGGATGAGGGTTTAAGAGAGTAAAAGTAAAACCGCTAACTAATCCATAGTTTTGCAGCTCTTGAAGGATGAGGGGAAGGAATAATTGAGGAGAATCTGCAATAATGTATAACTGCAGGTTTCCTTTTGATGATGAAGAACTCAGTAAAAGAGGGGCAAACAAAGGAGCAGAAAGAATTGTTTTAAAAAAACCACGTCTATCCATGGTAATCTCCTTTTTTGATTATATCTATAATCACTGGATAAAGATAATTTTTATTATTTTTCTGGAAATAACGAAAAAGAATAATAACTGCTGCGGCCAGTGCAAAAAGAAGGCCTAGAAGGCTGCCTGCCGAAGAGGATATAAGTAAAAGAGGTGAAAGAAAATACCCGGCTCCCATTCCTAATAGAGATGCAAGAAGAAGGGAACCAAAGAGAAGAATTAAAGCTTTATTGTATTTTGAATCTGGAATTTCTATATTCACTTCATCGCCAGGGTTTGCTTTAAGAGGATTTTTAACAGAAAGGATTCCTTTTGACTGGTCTTGTCCTATACACAAACTTCGTGCCGAACACTTATGGCAAGACTCTATAAAACAAAATACTTCTACCTGAGCCAGGTCTTCTTTTGTATTAATAACTAGACCTTTATCCCTCATTTTTGTCCTTATGAATGCGACCTATTGAATTTGTCGGGCATTTTTCAATTTCAGGAATTTTGTCAGGTTCAATTTTTTTATAATCCAGTATTTTTGCCAGGTTATTTTCTATAACGATGGCTTCTGGGCAGGCCCGCGAACAGATCCCGCAGGCAATGCAGGCATTCTTGCACATCTTCCTTGAAGAAGCGCCTCTATCTTGAGACTGGCAGAAGACAATAATTTCCTGGGAGGCCGGATGAAGTTCAAAGAGATTTCTCGGGCAAGCATCCACACATTTACCGCATGCAGTGCATTTGTCCTCTTTGACAACAGGAAGCCCTTCTTCACCCATATAAAGGGCGTCAAAAGGACAGGCTCTGACACAATCTCCAAAATGTAAACAACCGAAGGAACACTGTTTGTTCCCGCCGATTAAATGAGAGGCGTGACAGGTAGATATTCCCAGGTAAGACCCTCTGTTTTTTGCCGCTTCATGAGTCCCGCGGCAGTGGAGCCAGGCGATCTTCTTGATAACTTTTTCTGCTGTAACGCCAAGAGCATCAGCAATATACTGGGTGACTTCTTCTCCTCCTACCGGACAGCCACTTGTTGCTGCTTCTCCTTTGACCACAGCCTCTGCAAAAGCCCTGCATCCTGCATATCCGCAGGCTCCGCAGTTTGCTTGAGGCAGGAATTCTGATATTTGTTCAATTTTGGGGTCTTCATATACTTTAAGTTTTTTGTAGGCAAAAACAAGCCCCAGAGAGAAGAGGAGGCTGAGAGCACCCATGGTAAAAACTGGCCATAAAATGTCCATTATTTTATCATTCCTATAAACCCCATAAAGGCAAGGGCCATGATCCCAGCAACAATAAGAGCGATTCCTGCTCCTTTTAAAGGCTCTGGAACATCTGCAAGGTCGAGCTGTTCTCTTATCCCGGCCATGAGAATGATTGCTAAAGTAAATCCAAGGCCAGAGCCAACACCAAAAGCAACGGCCTCCGCAAGGCTATAATTTCTCAATGCAGCAAGAAGAGCTAAAAACATGATGGAACAGTTTGTCGTTATTAGGGGAAGATAAATTCCGAGTGCTTGATAAAGAGGGGGGCTCATTTTCCGGATAAACATTTCCACCAACTGGACCAGAGATGCAATGACAAGAATAAAAGAAACGATCTGAAGGTAATCAAGTTTATGGGGGATTAAAATCCAGTGGTTAATTGCCCAGGAGACAACAGCAGTAATAGTCATAACAAAAGTTACTGCCAAGCCCATCGAGAGAGCAGAGCTGATTTTTTTTGAGACGCCCAGGAAAGGACATATCCCCAGGAAGTAATAGAGAACAAAGTTATTGATCAGGATGGCAGAGACAAAGATTGCTACAAGTTCCACTTTTATTTCCTTGCCTTTGTTTTACGTTCAATATGCAGGGCTATTCCGAGAAGGATTCCCAGGGTTAGAAAGGCTCCAGGGGGGAGGATCATTATTATCCAGGGCTTAAACCATGTTCCCATAACTTGAAGGCCTAAAAAGGTCCCTACACCTAAGACTTCTCGTATAGAACTCAGAATCAACAAGGCCAGGACGAATCCTGAGCTCATGCCAAGCGCATCTATAAAAGAACGCCCTACAGAATTTCTTGAGGAAAAAGCTTCCTGGCGTCCCAGAATAATACAGTTCACAACGATTAGAGGAATATAGGGGCCTAAGTTTTTAGAGATAAGAGGGAAAAAAGCAGCCATACACCGGTCTGCTATGGTTACAAATGTAGCGATGATGACAATATAGCTGGCAATACGGACCTGACTTGGAATGAATTTTTTTATAGATGAAACGACCAGAGAACTGAATATGAGGACAAAGCTTGTTGCTAAACCCATGGCTAGCCCATTAATAACCCATCCTGTTACTGCCAGCGTTGGACACAGTCCCAGGAGCTGGCGAAAGACAGGATTTTCATCCCATAAACCCTTGACGAATTCCTGTCCGATACTTCTAGTTGACATCTTGTTCCTCGCTGCTGAGGCTCCCTTCTTTTTCAAGCTGTCTCAGTCGATTTAGGGAGCTGTTGACTAGATTAAGAACAGCCTCAGAGGATATGGTGGCTCCTGTGATTGTATTGATTTCTGAATGACTCAGCTCCTCCTGAGTTTTAACCGCAGGCTTGTGTAGGGTGAGAAGATTACTGCAGTCTTTGTTGTCCCAGAACTTAAGAAACGATTCTCTATCGTTGATCTTTGCTCCTAGCCCGGGCGTTTCCTTCTGGTCAATGACTTTCAGGCTGTTAATCTTTTTAATAGACGGGTTTGTTCCCAGCATAAGAGTGATTTTACCTTGAAAGCCTATGCCTGAGGCTTGAATGGCAAAACCGACCAGGATTCCCTTTTTGTCTTTTCCTCCGTAGACAGTGAGGTCTTTCTCTTCATATAATTTCTGGCTGCTGTGTGTTCCCGGCACGACCTGGAGAATTGCTTCTTCTATTTCCCTTTGCCTGTTTAGTTCGATTCGTTCTTTTGTTAAAAGATCAACAGTTGCCAGGAAGCTTCCTGAGAGAAGCCCCACGAACGTAAGGACTATAATCATTCGAGCACTGAGGCTCATCCTTTTCTCCTTCCCCCTAAAATACGCGGCCGGGTGTAGCGATTGAGGAGTGGAACAAAGGTATTCATAAAAAGAATAGAATACATAACACCTTCGGGGAAGCCTCCAAAGAAGCGAATTAAACCTACAATAAGGCCTATCCCCAGGGCATATACCCAGGCGCCTAAAGGAGTTATTGGAGAGGTGACCATGTCTGTCGCCATAAAAAAGGCTCCGATCAAAAAGCCTCCAGCGAGAATGTGAAAGAGAGGAGATGTGTATTTTTCAGGATTGGCAAGCCAGAAGATTCCTGTAAATATTGTAAGAGAGAGAAAAATTCCCAGTGGGATACGCCAGTCTATCACGCGGCGGAAAAGGAGGAAAAGCCCTCCCAGAATAAGAGCAAGAGCAGAAGTCTCTCCCAGGCAGCCACCTGTATTTCCAAAGAAAAGATCCTTAAGAGAAGTAAGAGTCCCCTGTGCTACTGCGTTCTCGAATTTCAAATTGCCCAGTGGAGTAGCATAGGTTAGAATGTCGACTTTTGTCATTACAGAAGGGATCCAGGTTGTCATGGCTACAGGGAAGGCAGTCTGAAGGAAGGCTCTTCCGACTAATGCTGGATTAAAAATATTATTCCCTAGACCTCCAAAAACCTGTTTTCCTATAGCCATGGCAACAACAGCTCCGATAACAGCCAATTCGGGGGAGAGGGATGGAGGAAGCGTCATTGCCAGGAGCAGCCCTGTTATAATGGCAGAACCATCCAAAAGGGAATGAAGAGGTTTCCTTCTTAGGAAAAGAAATAAAGCTTCTGTTGTTAGGCAGGCTGCTACGCAGGAGAGGAGGAGAACTAGAGCCTTAAAACGGAAAAAGTAGAGAGATGTAAAAATAGCAGGGGCTAGGCTGATAATTACGGCATACATAATTTTTGGCACAGAATCTTTGTCTTTAAAATGAGGAGAAGATTGAAGGATAATAATTTTATCTGTCATCAGGGATTCTTTTTCCGTTTGAGGCTTATAATTTTATCTTTTCCCAGGCGTATCCAGTGGACAAGGGGAATATTTGAGGGACAGATATACTGGCAGCAGCCACATTCCACACAATCCAGGATGCCCCAGTTCTCTGCCTCTGTTAAGTTATTGTATTTGACATATTTAGCAAGCCGGGTTGGCACGAGGACCATAGGGCAGTGTTCTATACAACGGCCGCAGTGGATACATGAATATTCTAATCTTGGCGGGGGAGCTGGCCAGGCCAGGATTCCGGATGTTCCCTTGATTACAGGGATATCCAAAGACCACTGGGCGATTCCCATCATCGGGCCGCCCATTACTAGGATATTGGCATCCTCGCTTAGTCCTCCGCAGAACTCAATTACGCTTTCGAAAGAGGTTCCGATTCGAACTAAAAGATTGTTAGGGTCCTTAATGCTTTGGCCAGAGACGGTAATGACTCTTTCATAAAGAGGTTTTCCATCATGTACCGCATCCCAAATCGCCTTGGCAGTTCCGACATTTTGGACCACAATTCCTACATCAAAGGGGAGTCCGCCTCTCGGGACTTCCCTGCGAAGGAGGGCGTATATAAGATTCTTTTCTGCCCCTTCTGGATATTTTGTCTTGAGAAGAACCGCCTCTCCCGGATAATCCCGGATTTTCTCCTGGAAGATTTCAAAAGCTTTCTTTTTGTTGTCCTCTATTCCTATAATTATTCGCTCTGCCCCAGTAGCGATTCGCGCCAATTCTGCTCCTTTAAGAATCTCGTCAGAGGCCTCCAGCATTAACCTGTAGTCGGAGGTTAAAAGAGGCTCACATTCACAGCCGTTTATAATGATCGTATCGATGGGCTTGTCATTAGGAGGAGAAAGTTTCACAGCAGTTGGAAAGGCAGCTCCTCCTAATCCTACGACTCCTGCTTCCTTGACTTTTTGGCGAATCTTTTCAGGGCTCAGGGAGAAAGGATCTTTAGCTTCTTCTCTTTCTGTGGAGATGCGATCCTGGCCATCATTTTTAATCGTTACAGCGGGAACCGGATAACCTGCTGGATGACTGAACATATCGACAGAGAGCACTTTACCCGAAACGCTGGAATGAACAGAAGCAGAAAAAAGCGTCTGCCCCTCGCCAATTTTTTGAGAAAGATAGACTTCGTCTCCCTTCTGGACTAAAGATTCGGCAGGGCTGCCAAAATGCTGAAGAAGGGGAATCGTAACTTTGTCCGGAGGAGGCATAGAATGAATAGCTTTTTCTTCTGTTGATTCTTTAAACTCAGGGGGATGAACTCCATGAGGAAAGGTTTTGACCTTCATTTGTGAAGAATCTTTTTAGAAATAATGAGGTTAAAGTTTATTCATTCTCCGGTTGAATTGTCAAGCATTAAAGCTTTTAAAGGTAGCAGTAAATAAGAAGACAGGTTGCTTTTTGAATTGTAGAGATTTGATTCATCAGTTCTCTTCTATTTTGTGTGGGTAATAATTAGAAAGTTTTCAGGAATGGTCTCACTCCCGTTCAGATTTTTCACGCCATCCCTTCATCGCTCTTCTCGACGGCTGCGTAACTCGCTCCGCTCAAACATACTCGCCGCCCGACTCTGTCGGGTTTCCTCGAAGAACAATTCAGGGAGGCTAAATCTTCAAAGGTCGCTTCATCCATCCCCGAACACTTTCTATTAATCTATCAAGACATGTTTTGCCCATACAAAATGGAAGAGAACCGGTTTGTCAAATCCACCGCATTTAAGTAGTTTTTGTAAAGTTTTAAGAGAAATGTCAAATGTTGAGACGCGACCCCTTATTACTGGCCAGGCCCCGTTTTTTTAATTGATTTTGTCCTTTTGTATAATATAGGATAAAAAGCAGGAGAGCTCAAATAGAAGGGAGGATATTCAGATGGATATAACTATCAGTGAAGTGAAAACCCGCAAGGATTTAAAAACATTCATTTTTCTTCCTGAAAGAATACATAAAAATCATACAAATTGGGTGCACCCAATTTATATGGATGAATGGAATTATTTCAGTCCGAAAAAGAACAAAGCCTTCGCTTATTGTAATACGATATTTTTACTCGCTTCCCGTGGAGAAAAAGTAGTAGGAAGGATTATGGGCATTATTAACTCCCGCTATAATGAGCACAAAAATGAGAAAACGGCTCGATTTGGCTATTTAGAAACAGGGGAAGATGAGGAGGTCATTCGTGCGCTTTTAAATCATGTCGAAGACTGGGCGCGAGAGAAGGGGATGACCAAGCTTGTCGGCCCCTATGGATTTTCGGATCAGGATCCCGAAGGATTCCTGATAAAAGGGTTTGAGAACCGAGCAACCATCGCCACCTATTATAACTTTGAATGGATGCCTGATATGGTCGAAAAACAAGGTTATACAAAAGATGTTGACTATTTTGTTTATAAACTTGATGTTCCTAAAGAAATTCCAGAGTTTTACCGAAAAATTCTCAAAAGGCACCAGAGGAAAAAAGAATTTGAGATTGTTGAGTTTAGAAAGAGGAAAGAACTAAAACCCTGGATCATACCGATACTCGGACTCATGAACGAATGTTATCTTGAGGGCAATATATATGGATATGCTCCCTTGGATGAGAAGGAAATGGAGGATTTAGCGAAGCGGTACATGCCTGTTATTGACCCAAGATTTGTTAAAGCCGTTACTAAAGACAATGAGGTGGTTGGCTTTATCATTGGTATTCCTGATTTCACTGAAGGTATACAAAAAGCCAGGGGCCATCTTTTTCCTTTTGGTTTTCTGAAGATCCTGCGGGCAGCAAAGAAGACAAAACAGCTGGACTTGCTCCTTGGTGCTATCAAAGAGAAATATCGAGGCCGGGGGATTGATGTCCTCCTGGGTGTAAAGATGATTTTTTCAGCCAACGAGGCTGGCATGGAGATTATGGATACTCATCATGAGATGGAAGAAAACGTGAAGGTGAGGAAAGAAATGGAAAAAATGGGGGGAAAGCTTTATAAGCTCTTTCGTGTTTATCAGAAGGGAATCTAGATTATTTTCTTTATTTTGCCTCGGCCCAGTTTATTCCCCAGTTTAAATGAACTTTTAAAGGAACTTTTAGGGGAAAGACATTCTCCATTTTTTTCTCTACAAGAGCTTCCAACTCATCTTTTTCTTTGTCCGGGACTTCAAAAACAAGCTCATCGTGGACTTGAAGAATCATTTTGGACTTGAGATTTCGTCTTTTTATTTCACGCCATATTTCAATCATGGCTTTTTTCATCAAGTCCGCAGCAGAACCCTGGATAGGAGTATTTAGAGCGATACGCCGGCCAGCCTGTTGGGCAAATCTATCTTTATGTTTGAGCTCGGGGACCTGGCGTTTCCTTCCAAAAAGGGTTTCGGAGAAACCTTTTTTCTGAGCATCTTGCACTTTCTGTTCCAGAAATGCGTGCACTCCGGGATATTTTTCATAATAGAGGTCAATAAATCTCTGTGCCTCAGAGTTTGAGGTTTCCAGTTCTTTTGCAAGAGAAAAAGCTGAAGCTCCATAAATCATGCTGAAGTTGATTATTTTTGCACGTCTTCGTTGCTCTTCTTTGGAAAGGATTGAGGGATCACCAAAAACACGGGATGCTGTTTCTGTGTGAACATCCCGATCCTTAAGAAAGGTTTCAATTAATGTTGTATCTTTTGAGAGATGAGCCAGGACCCGCAGTTCTATCTGGGAATAATCAGCAGAGAGGAATAGATGGCCTTGAGCAGGAATAAATGCCTGCCGGCATCTCAGTCCCAGTTCCCCTCTTACAGGTATGTTTTGTAGATTAGGATTGCTGCTTGATAGCCTGCCTGTAGCGGTTACTGTCTGATTGTATGAGGTGTGAATTCTCTCTGTTTCAGGATTTATAAGAAGGGGAAGAGAATCGGCATAGGTCGATTTCAGCTTGAAGAGCCTCCTGTAATCCAGGGTATGTCGTGCAATGGCAAAATCCTGGGATAGTTCCTGGAGGACAGACATATCTGTTGAATATTTTTTTGTTATTTTTGTTTTTCTAGGAGAAGGAAGCTTCAATATGTCGAAGAGAAGGTGCCCGAGTTTCTGCGGAGAGTTTATGTTAAATTCCTCACCACTTATTTCGAAGATCTTTTTTTTAAGGATCCCAAGATCATCTTCAAGTTCCGAAGATAGATTCTCTAAGGCTTTAGTATCGATTTTTACTCCCCTCATTTCCATGTCTGCTAAGACCTCGATTAATGGAAGTTCGAATTTACGGTAGAGGGTATCAAGCTTATTGCTCTTAACCTTCGGCCAGAGCAAAGAACTGAGTTGAAGCGCCAGGTCTGCATCCTGGCAGGCGTAAGGGGCAACTTGTTCTATTGGGACAGCATTAATCGTGACTTCGTCTTTCCCCTTTCCGACGATCTCATTATAGAGGATTATCTTAACCTGGAGATAGTTCAGGGCCAGCTCGTTCAAATTATGTTTTCTCCAGTTTGGCTCTAAAAGATAGGAAAGGACCATTGAGTCCATATCAATTCCCTGGAGCTGAATTCCTTCTCTTTTAAGAATAATATAGTCGTATTTAATGTTCTGTCCGGATTTTTTTATTCCTGCGTCAGCAAGAATTTCCCGGATGAGGTTGAATGCCGCATCTTTTGAAATTTGATGAGGAGCATTCGGATAATCATGGCGAAGAGGAAGGTAAAAAGCTTGGTTGGCTTTTGTGGAGAAGGAAAGGCCGATTAGACGAGCCTGTGTTGGAAATGGACTGTCTGTCTCGGTATCAATGGAGACAGCTTTTGCTTTTTTGATTTGTACGATTAGCTTTTGCAGTTCGCTTTCTTTTAAAATAACTCTGTATTGTTTTTTTGCGATTTCCGGTTTTTCCATATATTCGGACAGGAGAGAGGAGAGCTCCATTTCCTGCAGGAGCGGAATAAGCTCGTTGTAGTTCGGTTTGGATAAAGCGAGTTCTTTCAGGTTGAATTCTAGCTCAATGCCTTTTTCGATCGTAACAAGTTGCTGGCTCAATTTTAGTTTATCCAGGTTCTGTTTAATTTTCTCCTGTACCGAGGCTTTCTCAACTTTGGACAGGTTCTTAAGCAGATTCTCCAGCGAGTCAAATTGGTTAATAAGAGCTTTTGAGGTTTTTTCTCCGATTCCAGGAACTCCAGGAATATTATCTGTGGGATCACCCCATAAGGAGAGGACATCTATCACCTGGGAGGGGGAAACGCCGAAGAATTCTTTAACTTTTTTTTCGTCCAGATAGATTTCCTTGGCCGGGTTGTAGACAATTGTTGATTTGTCAACAAGTTGAAAGATATCTTTGTCGTTTGTAACAATAACAGAAGGGATGTTCTGAGAGGATGCACGGTGTGCAAGGCTTCCTAAAACATCATCGGCTTCATAATTTTCATTCTCGAAAAAAGGGATATTTAAGGCTTTTATAATTTTCTTTAAAACCGGGACCTGAACCACAAGGTCCTCAGGCATGGGTTTGCGGTTAGCCTTGTAGTCCTTGAAGGCTTTATGGCGAATTGTAGGTCCTTTAGTGTCAAATGCTATTCCAATGTAACCTGGTTTTTCATTTTCCATTAGCTTCCTGAGCATGCTCAAAAACCCAAAAATAGCATTTGTGGGAAAACCCTTGGAGTTGGAAAGGCGCTGAATTGCATAATAAGAACGGTAGAGAAGAGAATTGCCGTCGATTAAATAGAGTTTTTTTTCAGCCATTAAGATAAAGCATTAAGGAGAAACGCCCCTTTTTTGAAAAGAGAATTTCTCATCCTTCTTTATGTTTTATATACTGAACTGAGTTCATAATAGCGCCATCAGGTATTATTATACTCATTAAGGGGTCGCGTCTCAACATTTGACATTTGCTTTTTTATTTAGCTTTTCTTTTTTTCTTTTCTAGGATTTTTAGTGCTTTGCCCTAGTGTAAGCATCTTATTTCCGTGATGGATTAGTAAGGGTATTTGGGAATGTCTTAGCTTCCGTTCAGATTTTTCACGCCATTCCTTCATCAATCTATTCAAAGCATAAACGAAGGGCAGTGGGTGAGAAAAACCGTTTGAAGGCAAAGCGGGCATGGTTCCTCTCCATGATGGAGAGGAGAGCGAAGCCTGAAACCGAGCAGCTTTTGACTCGCTGGGGCAAAAGTTGCGT
>JADHWO010000023.1 GCA_016783445.1 Candidatus Aminicenantota bacterium | reverse complement strand
GGCAAAGCGGGCATGGTTCCTCTCCATGATGGAGAGGAGAGCGAAGCCTGAAACCGAGCAGCTTTTGACTCGCTGGGGCAAAAGTTGCGTGTTTTCTGAATCCACTGGCCTGAGTTTAAACATACTCGGTGTCCGGCTTCGCCGGATTTCCTCAAATTGCGATTCAGGAAGGCTAAATCTTCAAAGTTGCTACATCCATCCCCAAATACCCTTATAATGTGATTGATCAGTCCTTCATCACGACAAAAAAAATACTTGCTACCCCATGTGGAATTGTTGACAAAGGGAAGCAAGATGGTATAATAGGAGGACTTATTTGGAAGAGAAGATGATTATAAATGTTGACAAACTACCTCAAAAAGGGCTAAAAGTTTCCAGAAATTATGAGTTTTCCAGCGAAGGCCTTGTAGAGGAAAGCGCTGTTTTCCTCCATCCTGTTCATGCTGAGCTCACAGTTAAAAAGGCGGGAGAAGATATTTTAATAAAAGGAAATATTACCACTCTCATCAGCTTTGTGTGCAGCCGCTGTATTATTCCTTTTGAATTCCCGGTCGATTCCAAGTTTGATGTTGTTTATCTTCCTGAAGAACTTGATGTAATGAAAGATCATCTGGAAGGCGATGATATAAACAAATTGTTCTACTATGAAAACAAGATAGATATCAGAGAGGTTGTTTTTGAACAGCTGAACTTGTCATTTCCTACTAAGCCCTTATGTTCAGAAAATTGTGCGGGGATCTGTCCTGTTTGCGGGAAAATCATAAGTAGTGGCAAATGTGCCTGTGTAAAAAGAATTTCTGATCCACGCCTTGATAAATTAAAGATGTTTATTGGAGATAAAAGTTAAATGGCACATCCGAAAAGAAGGCATTCCCATTCACGAAAAAACAAAAGGAGAGCGCATGACGCTCTTTCCGTTCCTTCTTTAGCTCTATGCCCCAATTGTGGGAATCCAAAACAGCCTCACCGTGTTTGCCCTGAATGCGGTTTTTACAGGGAAAAGCAGGTCATTGAAGGGACTAAAGACTGACAAAGGGGGATGAATGAAGGTTGCTATTGATGCAATGGGTGGAGACTTTGGTCCCAGAATAGTAGTGGAAGGGGCGATAAAAGCATCCCGGGAGTATAAACTTGAGGTTATTCTTGTTGGTGTTGAGGACCTTATAAAAAAAGAGTTCAAGAGTATTAACCATTCAAACGCAAAAATTACGATTGTTAATGCCCCAGAAGCCATTGGAATGGGAGAGGGACTTCTTTCTTTTCGAAGAAAGAAAAGATCTTCTATCCGTGTCGGGGCTCAACTGGTAAAAGAAGGGGAAGCGGAGGCTTTTGTAAGCACTGGAAATACCGCAGCAGTTGTTTATATCTCCAAACAAATATTGGGGGCATTAAAAGGCGTAGAAAAGCCTGCGTTATCCCTACTTGTTCCTACCCGAAATAATCTTACTCTTCTAATAGATGTGGGAGCAAACGTTAACTGCCGACCCAGCCATCTGGAACAGTTTGCAGTGATGGGTCATATTTTTATGGAAAGTATATTAGGCCGGAAGAATCCCAGGATTGGTTTGATGAGTATAGGGGAAGAAGAGTCTAAAGGGAATGAGCTAACCAAAGAAACATATGACAGGCTTCGGGCTTCCTCTTTGAATTTTGTTGGTAATGTAGAAGGGAAAGATATATATTCCGGGAAGGCTGATGTCATTGTTAGTGACGGATTTACAGGGAATGTCGCTTTAAAAGTCAGCGAGGGAGTAATTGAAACCATCTTTTATATGGCTCGTACAGAAATCATGAAGAATTTTTTTGCGAAGATCGGATTTTTTTTGATGAAAAGAAACTTGAAGAAGATCTATAAAAAAATCGACTATACAGAGTATGGAGGAGCACAACTTTTAGGAATAAACGGAGTTTGTATAGTCGGTCATGGGTGTTCAAATCCTATTGCTGTTAAAAATGCTGTGGGATTAGCCAGGGATTTTGTTACGAGCAAAGTTCAGGAGAAAATTCAAAAAGAGATAGGAAAGCTTTCCCACAATTTTAGCAAAGTAAAAGGTTGAGATGGAGTTTAAAGGTAGAGTATCAATTGTTACAGGGGCTTCTCAAGGGATTGGAGAGGCCATTGCGCTGGAGCTTGCCCGGGCAGGATCTGAGATAGTTCTGGTTGATATTCAGAAAGACAAACTGGAAGAAGTGGCAAAAAAAATTGAGGACAAAAATGGAAAAGCTTCCATATTCTGTGCAGATGTTACTCGTATGGATCAGAGCATAAAAGTTATCGAATCGGTTGTCGAAGACCAAAAAAATATTGACCACCTGGTTAATAACGCAGGAATAACAAAAGATAATCTATTGATGAGAATGAAAGAGGAAGAATGGGATGCCGTTTTAGACGTAAATTTAAAAGGGGTTTTCAATTTTTCTAAAGCGGTCATAAGGAATATGATTGGCAACCGGTATGGTCGGATTGTTAACCTTTCTTCGGTCGTGGGATTGATGGGAAACCCAGGTCAGTGTAACTATTCCGCTTCAAAGGCGGGAGTTATTGGTTTCACGAAATCATTATCCAGAGAAGTTGCAGCACGTGGCATAACTGTAAATGCTGTAGCACCAGGCTTTATTGCCACCCCCATGACCGAGAGTCTACCTGAGGCTGTTAAAAAAATGTTTGTTGACATAATTCCTATGAAAAGATTTGGGGTTGTTGAGGAAATCGCGCATGCTGTAAAATTCCTTCTCTCTGATGAAGCAGCTTATATTACAGGTCAGGTCATAAACGTAAATGGTGGAATGTTTTAATAACCATAGAAAAACAATTCGAAAAAGGAAAATATAATTAAAGAGGAGGAAAACATGGAAAGAGAAGAATTATTGAAGAAAATAAAGGCTATCGTTTCAGACAAGCTCAGTATCAGTGAAGACCAGGTTACCGAAGAAGCGTCCTTCATTGATGATCTTGGTGCAGATTCCTTAGATACAGTAGAGTTGGTCATGGCCTTGGAAGATGAGTTTAATATGGATATTCCTGATGAAGAAGCGGAAAAGATGACCACTGTTGGGAAGGCGATAGATCACATTTTAAGTAACGTTTCTAAGTAAGAATCCCAAAGTTTCCTGATGGGAATTTCCCCTAAATCCAGAAAAAGTGTTGTTGAAAGGCGGGTTGCCCTTACTGGAATTGGTCTGGTTTCTCCTGTTGGAGTTGGAGTTGAGAAGAACTGGGAGAACATCTTACAGGGGAAGAGTGGAGTAAGCCTTATCTCCAGGTTTGATATCTCTCAATATACGAGCAAAATCGCAGGCCAGGTAAAAGACTTTGATCCACTTGATTTTATTGAAAAAAAAGAGCTGCGTAAGATGGATCTGTTTATCCAGTATGGTTTGGCAGCCGCTCATCTGGCAGTCCAGGATTCCGGGATTGATTTTGCTGCCATGGAAGGGGACAGGGTTGGAGTTTATGTGGGATCAGGAATCGGTGGTATTGGTTCTATTGAAGAAACACACAAGAAATTGCTCGAGAAGGGGCCAGGCCGTGTTTCTCCTTTTTTCTTGGTCTCGACCATAATAAACGAAGCATCTGGGCAGATTTCCATAAAATACAAAGCCAGAGGACCGAATTCAGCAACGGCAACAGCCTGTTCAACCGGCACCCATGCTATTGGTGATGCCTTCCGTATTATCGCAAGAGGAGATGCTGACATCATGATTGCTGGAGGCGCAGAAGCACCCATAACGCCACTCGGTGTTGCTGGCTTTTGTGCCATGCGTGCCCTTTCTGTTAGAAATGATGAACCAGAAAGAGCCTCCCGCCCCTTTGATGCAGACAGAGATGGATTTATCATCGGAGAAGGAGCTGGAATAGTAATTCTTGAGGAATTAGGGGCAGCTCTTAAAAGGGAAGCTAAAATTTATGCAGAAATCGTGGGATACGGGATGAGTGGGGACGCCTATCATATTACAGCCCCCAGTCTTGATGGAGAGGGGGCTAAACTTACGATGGAAAGAGCTATAGAAGATGCAGGTATTGACCTCAGTGAAATTGACTATATCAATGCTCATGGTACTTCTACTCCTTATAATGACAAAGTCGAAACACTTGCTGTAAAAAAGGTTTTTGGAGACTATGCTTACAAGATTGGCATAAATTCGACAAAATCTATGACAGGTCATCTTCTTGGCGCAGCTGGTGGACTAGAGGCTAGCTTCACGGCCCTCTGTCTGAAAAATCAGGTTATGGCTCCCACAATCAATTATGAGACTCCTGATCCTGAGTGCGACCTTGATTATGTTCCTAACAAGGCGCGGCCCTCTGAAATTCGTTATGCTCTGAGCAATTCTTTTGGATTCGGGGGGACAAACGGCACGCTTCTTTTTAAAAGGTTTGAAGAATAGATTAAGAGTCGAGAGAAGAAATACATTAAAATAAACAGGGAAGTGAGAAGGTTAAAACAGTAATAATTGTTTCCTGTTCAAGCATAACTAATAATTCAATCTAGTGTTCAGGTTATTAGAATTTAAGAAGAGAGAAAAGTGCCTTTCTCGCTTACATGGTTCGCCTTGCTTCAACATTTTCTGAAGAAAATAAGGCCGACACAGAAAGGAGGAATAATTGAATATCTTAGTTTTTGTAAAAAGGGTTCCTGATACGGAATCAAAAATAAGGGTAAACCGTGAAACAGGAAAAATTGAAGAAGAAGGCTTGAATTTTGTTTTAAGCCCTTATGATGAGTATGCCGTAGAGGAGGGCCTTCGCTTAAGAGGAGCTAACGGTGGGAAGGTTACGGTCCTTACAGTTGGTACTGAGGAATCATCAATAATATTAAAAAAATGTCTGGCAATGGGGGCGGATGAAGCGCTTCTACTGAAGGATGAGGTTCCTGAAACCTATGACGGACTAAGAATAGCGAAGATAATCGCTCGGGCTGTAGAGAAAAAGTGTTCCGACTACAGTCTCCTTTTGTTTGGAAAACAATCTGTAGGGGCTGACAACGCACAGATTCCTTCCATGGTGGCTGAATTGCTGGGATTGCCCCAGATTAATGTGGTGACAAAACTGGAAATTAAAGGGGACCAAGGTATAGCTCACCGAGAGATCGAAGGGGCAATAGAAAAAGTAGCTTTTCCTTTGCCATCCGTTATTAGCGCTCAGAAAGGATTAAACGAGCCTCGTTATGAGACATTAAAAGGAATAATGGCGGCTAAAAAGAAGGAAATTCCAGTCCTTTCTTTTGAAGACCTAGAGCTGAAAGAGGAAGACATCGCTTCCGGTTTGGAGATAGCCAAAATGGAAACTCCACCTGAAAGACAGGTAGGAAAGATTATAAAAGAAGAACCTGAAGAAGCAGCAAAAAAATTAGTGGAATTTTTACACCTGGAAGCCAAAATAATCTAAGAGGAGAGATAAAAATGATTTTAATTTTTATAGAAGAGAGAGAAGGCAAAGTAAAAAAATCATCTTTAGAGGCGGTTTCAGAGGGGAAAAGAAGAGCGGAAGACTTAAACACTGAACTTCATGCTGTTCTTGTTGGCCACAATTTGGAGAGGCTTGCTTCAGAAGTCTTCCCTTATGGTGCCTCAAAGGTTTATATTCTGGAAAGTTCTCTCCTCAGCCGTTATTCTACTGCGGGGTTTGCTTTTGCCCTTAATTCTTTGGTGGAGGAGATTAAGCCAGAAATCATCTTTTTCTCTGCGGGCTCTATGGGGAGAGATTTAGCTCCGCGCCTGGCTGCTAAGATGGGAGTAAGCCTTGCTTCTGACTGTACCGGGACAGCTTGCAAGGATGGAAAGCTTGAAGTCATCCGGCCGATTTTTGCCGGGAAAGTTTTTATGACGGTTAAATTTAAATTTTCCCCACAGATAGCTACTCTAAGGCCAAATGTTTTCCCTCTTACCGAGCCTGAGTCAAAAGAGGGAGAAGTAGTAAAGAAAGAAGTGGTCATTCCTGAAGACCAAGTCAAGGCTCAAGTGGAGGAGATTTTAAAGGAGGAAGGGGCAGAACTTGATGTGACTGAAGCTGAAATAGTTATTTCAGGAGGAAGAGGAATAAAAGGATCAGAAAATTTCGATTTGATAAGAGAACTTACTTCTCTTCTTCCTCAATCAGCAGTAGGAGCTTCTCGTTCAGCAGTAGATGCAGGTTGGATAGACCATCAACATCAGGTAGGCCAGACCGGCAAAACCATTTCTCCTAACCTGTATATGGCTTTTGGGATTTCAGGAGCCATTCAGCATTTAGCAGGGATGTCTTCCTCAAAGTACATCGTGGCAGTTAACAAAGATCCTGATGCTTCAATTTTTAAAGTTGCTGATTTTGGTATTGTAGGAGATCTTTTTCAAGTTATCCCTCCACTAAAAGAGGAATTAAAAAAGGTTCTCTCCGAATAAGAAAAAAGGACCCTCTTGTTTGCTTATGTCTTTTATGCTAAAGTGTATCCACATTTAAAACAAAGAATAAACCCTTGGTATTTTATGGGGAAGGAGGGTCATTATGAAAAAAATAATTTCCGCTCTTTTTGTGTTAGTTTTGCTGATGACATTTTCTCTGTACAACGCGGTGGCGATTAAAGCACAGGAGGCTGCAACCATAGAAGTGGAGGTAGGAATTATCTGCCTGGATGTTGTTGATCGGGAGCCTGTTGATCCCGGGGATACTTTTAATGCTGCAGTAGGCAATCTTTTCTGCTACACAAAGATTGTTGGTGCTCAGGAGTCTATTGAAATAACTCATGTCTGGTATTTCGGAGAAACTGAGAGGGCACGGATAAACCTTACTGTTGAGTCTGCCAGCTGGAGAACCTGGACCACAAAGATAATTCAGGCTCATGAATTGGGAGACTGGCATGTAGATGTGATAGGCCCCGATGGTGAGATTCTGGAGACCATCAAGTTCCAGATCACTTCATAGTTAGAGCTTAATAGATACCTGAATCTTCCTTGATGAGGTCGAGGAGAAGCTGGTTTTTTTCTGAGCGGCTTTCTCCAACACTCGTCACATAAATTGCAGGTTTATCCACAACCGGACACTTATTTTCACAAATCCCGCAGCCAATACAGAGCTCTGTGTCAATGACTGGCGCCACGGGGGTTTTTATTGTTCCGTCGGGGAGCTTAACTGCAGTTTTCACCAATTTAATGGCTTTTGGAGAGGTAGGGCAGTGTTCCTCGCAGACAATACAGGGAGTGCCCAAGTCATAAGGGATGCACCTGTTTTTGTCAACCCATGCCAGGCCAATTTTAACATTTAATTTTTCTTCAACCGTGAGTTCTTGTATGGCTCCAGTTGGGCAAACTTGGGAGCAGAGTGAGCAGTAATATTCGCAGTAGCCAATTGTTGGGACAAGCATGGGAGTCCAGATCCCTTCCGGCCCAGCTTCAGTTAGAGCTGGCTGAAGGGCATTTGTTGGACAGACCTTCATACATTCACAACATTTAACACATTTTTGAAGAAACTTTTCTTCAGAGATAGCTCCTGGAGGCCGGATCAGTTTTGGAGAAGCGCGCGCTGTCGAAGGGGAAAGACGGAAAAAAGGAACAGCAAAGATACCTAAAAGCGAGGTAAAGATAAGCTTTCTTCTTGAGAGGTCAACTTGGGGGATTTCTTCCGGAGTTAATTTTAAGGGGAAGCCTATGGCACTGGTGGGACAAATTGAGCTGCATGTGAAACAATATACGCATTCGGAAATTTTCCAGTCCTCTATAGGAAAAGGGTCAGCCTGTGTCTGGCAGTGAATAGTACAGAGATTACATTCGATACATTTTTGAGGATCTATCTTAAGCTTGAGAAGATTCCATCTTGAGATAAGTCCCAGCATAGCGCCTAAAGGGCAAAGATAGCGGCACCAGAATCTCTCTCTGGAAAGGTTGAGTAACACAGTGCCGGTAAAGAGAGCTCCAATAAAAAAGCCCTGAAGAAAAGTGCTATTAATGGCTAAATTCTCCAGGAATTGAACTAGGCTGTCTCCCAAAGAAGAAATATTTATTTTGTAAAGAAAACTGATAAAGGCAGAAAAACCCAGTTTTACAGCAGGAAGAAGGCTAACTGCAAAGGACCGGTAAAGTAAGGAGAAAGGATCAAAAATTCCCACTAAATCCAGGGAAAAAAGCGTGCCCACAAGAATAAACACAAGGAGATAATATTTCCAGACTGTCCGTTTATCTTCGATTTTTTTTGGTTTTAAAAGCTTGGATTTTTTAAAGATAAAAGAAAAAAATTGAAAAAGGGATCCTAAAGGGCAGACCCAGCCGCAGGCAATCCTACCCAGAATAAAGGTCAGCACAATAGTGATGGCGGCAAAAGCAAAGGAGGCAAAAAAAGTACGGGAAGCGATTAAAGTCGTGAGAGCAAGAAGAGGATTGAAGTGAAAGAAGATCTCAACTTGCCTGATATAATCTTCCCCAGGAAAATGCGTCACCAACAAGAGATAGAAAAAGAGGATAAAGAAGATTGTCTGGCTGAGGATCCGTAGTGCCTGGATAATTCTGTATTTTTTAGAGCGTTCTTTTTTCAATTATTAACTTCTCGAGGTAAATTTCTCCATGTCCTTTTTGATGGCTTATTTGGAGGTAAGGCAGCTCTTGAGGCTTTATATCAAAAAAAGTGGCGCCTGCTGCATCAACAGCCACATAATCAACACCTGCAACAAGAGTTTTATGAAGTTTTACATCGGACAGCCGGCCTCCTTGAGGACCGTTCCGAATTAGAATTCGGTAGCCGTCCAAAACAGTAAGACAGGGCTTAAAAAAGGCAGCAAGGTCGATCATAGCCTGGTCAAGCTTTTGGTGGAGTTGATTACGGTTTCCTCCCAGTGCTCCCAGCCAATTTTTCATGCCCATGGTTAGTCTTGACAGGCTGTGGGTTTTGGCAATAGGTACGTTTATGATTTTGTCAGCCTCGGTAAAATCCGTATAAACTTTCCATTCTTTAAGCCATTCTCCCTGAAGAGCCATCTTTTTAAGCCGGTGTGGATTGGGGAAGAGAACCTTTGCTCCTGCTTCTTTAGCGGCTGCAGCAATACCAGAGCGGGCGTAGGTTCTTTTGGCGGGATTACAGGGATTATCCAAAACCTTGACTTCTTTTGCGCCTGCATCCAGGCATAACTCGACTAGAGTTTTGACGACCTCGGGATTAGTACAGGCTGCCAGCTTTGGAGTTCTGTCCCAGCCGATATTTGGCTTAACAACCACAATATCACCCCTTGAAACAAATCGTTTCATGCCTCCAAGGGTAGAGATGGCTTTTTTTGTTATCAGAGCCGGGGAGTCGCCTTGAATCCAGGCTAGATCCGGCAAATTTTTCTTTTGAGCCAGAAGTGTTGGATGAAACTTCAGAAGAAGGCCTCCTACAGCTATATCCTTGATAAAGTCCCTTCTATCCATTACTCAATTCCTTTCTCTAATGAGCTTTTATAGGCAATTATGCCTTCATAGATACCCTGGGCAACACGCTGGAGATATAAAGCGCTGTTCAGTCTTGATTCTTCTGTGGGATTGCTCAGGAAAGAGATTTCAACAAGAACAGAAGGCATTTCCCCGCCAATAAGTACCCAAAAAGGACCGGCCTTGACACCCAGGTTTCTTACATTTTTATATTTTTGTGAGAGACTCTTTACCAGGCTTTTTTGAATAACTTGAGCAAGTTCTTGTGATTCATCAATCTTACTGTTTTGGACGATTTTCTTGATTATCCCTTTCATTTCCCCGATGTTTTTTGCAGAGGTTGCGTTTTCCCGGGCGGCTGTCTCGATGACTGAGGGGTCCTGGCTGAAATTTAGATAAAATGTTTCTACGCCGGAAAGCTTCCTGTTGCGGCTGGCGTTGGCATGAATAGAAATAAAAAGATCTGCCTGTTTCTGGTTGGCAATCACGGTTCGGATTTCTGGCCGGAGAGAGACATCTGTTTCTCTGGTCATTATGACTTCTAAGTTTTCTTTCTCCAAAAGTGTTTTTAAACGGTTGCAGACATCGAGGACCACTTTTTTCTCCTGGAGTCCCTTTTTTCCAATACAGCCCGGATCTTTTCCACCGTGGCCTGGATCAAGGACAACTTTTCCAATTCCTAAGCCTAATTGGCGAATCATACTTAATTTTTGTTTGGCAGGTAAAGAAGGCTTAGGTAATTTTGACGGATAGACATCGATAATAATCCTGAAAGGGTCAGGGAGGTGCCAGACTCGATAGTAGGCTTTATTTAAGTCAAGATCAACAACTACGCGGACAGTGGAAAGTGCTTTTTGGGCGATCCGGATCTTACTGAGATAGTCGTTGTTAATGATGTATGTTTTTCCATGTAAAATGGGATTCAGCTTAGCCTGGTATATATCGACATAAATCCGGTCAGGAGATTTGAGCTCGTTAAAGATGTATTCTCTTAATTTCCCGATTTCAACAACAACCCTGGTAAAAGAGGGATGCGTATGGTAACGAAGGGTGTGGATCTCCACTCTTGAGCCAGGATGAGCAGGAGATGGGAGGGAAAAGAAAAGGGACAGAAAGGTTATCCACAGCCAGGTTGTCTTTTTTCTATTCATCAATAAATCTTATTAATTCTATAATATAGATAGGTTGCAGTCAACGCCTTAGGAATGCTTCTTCATTTGAGATTAGTCCTATAATAATACAAATCCTATCTTTCTATCCATGTTTAGTTTTGGAAAGGACTTTGGAGCAAGTATCTTTAAGCTCCAAATTTTTTTAATTTTCCGGCATGAGCCAGCATCAATGGCATGGCATGCATGGCTTGAAATCGCCCCAGGTAGCCAAAACAACATTCCTTTTCGGAGAAGCGAGTAACATTATCAGGAAAAGAAGTTTTTGAGTATAGGAGGAATGGATTGGGGTGCCAGGAGTGAGTTTTTAAGAGAGAAGGAGTGGAGTGATCAGAAGATACAACAAGGACATCAGGCTGCAGAGCAACTAAACGAGGAATATAACTGTCTGCTTCTTCAATAGCGTCTTTTTTTGCCTCAAAATCTCCGTCTTCACCTGCCGAATCTGTTTTTTTTACATGGACATAGAAAAAATCATAGTCTTTGTAGTATTTTTCTGCTGTTTCAAAAATAGCAGATAAGTTTTCACCGGTCTCCAGGATTTCCATTCCAACAAGCTTGGCCAATCCTTTATACATCGGATAATTCGCTATGGCTGCAGGCTTTAATTTATAAAGTTCTCTCAAGGTGGAGAGAGAAGGGTAATGGGAAAACCCTCTTAAAAGGACGGTATTGGTTTTAGGGGTACTTTTCAAGAGGTCTGTCACCTCATCGAGAAAACGGTTCACGATCAGAGCGGTTTTTGATGCATCCTGGGAAAGGGCCCGGACAGGGACTCTGGGGTTGTTTTCTTTTTGAGGGTCTGCATCGGAAAGGGCCTCCGAGAGCCCTTCTCCAGTGAATTTAGCCACGAAGCGGTGTTCTTTCCCTGGGAAAAGGGCAATTTTTGTCCCCTCAATGCTCTTAAGAGAGTTGTTGAGTCTTTGGCACAGTTTTTTATTCTCGCTGGTGGGGATTCTCCCTGCCCTGCGGTCAATTATAAGTCCGTCCTTCAGAGTTGCAAAATTTCCTCTGGCCACCAGATCATTTTTCCCGACTTCGACACCAGATCCGAGAGCTTCCAGAATTCCCCGGCCAAGGATATATTTTGTGGGATCGTAACCAAAGAGAGCAAGGTGAGCCGGGCCACTTCCCGGCGTGATGCCCATAAAAACCGGGTCGGTCAGGCCGCAGGCGCTTTTTGCGGCTAGGCGGTCGAGATTCGGGGTTTGAGCTGCTTCGAGCTCTGTTTTCCCTTGGACAGGCAGTCCGCCTAATCCATCCAGGACTAGAAGGACAATTTTAGAAGAGGTTTTAAAACTTAGCTCTTGTACAATTCTTTCCCAATCCATGGTCAAAACAACTATAAGAAATTATTGAAGTGAAGTCAATTTTCAAAAAAGTAGAGGAGCAGCTTCTTTTTTATAAACCTTTCCGAATTTATGATTCAAAGAGGCTTTGGGAAACAGCTCGGCTCCCAATCAGATTTTTTACGCCATTTCTTCATCAATTTTTTTAACGCATAAGCGAAGGACAGCGGGTAAAAAACCGTTTGAAGGTTAAGCGGGCATGGTTCACAAAATAGGGGGCAGTCCCTATAAATACAAAAGGGACAGTCCCCTATTTTGTGAGAGCGAAACCTGAAACCGAGCAGCTTTTGCCTCGCTGGGGCAAAAGCTGCGTGTTTTTGAACCTGCTGACCTGAGCTTTCTCAAACATACTCGCAGGTCGACTCTGTCGACTTCCCTAGAAAGCCAAAATCCGAAGGCTAAATCTTCAATGGTCGCTTACGATATTTCCCAAAACCTTGATCTCAGGTATCAAGGATTTGGAAATGCTTCCTATTTTTGTCAAAAAATAGAACCGTCTTCATTTTTGTGATAAAATCGAAAAATGAATAAAGTCCTTGTTCTTGATTTTGGCTCTCAGTATACACAGCTCATCGCAAGAAAAATAAGGGAACTAGGGATTTATTCTGAGATTTTCCCTTTTAACACTTCGCCTTCCAGGCTCAAGAAAGAAAAGCCCGGTGCTATTATTCTATCCGGAGGTCCTCAGAGTGTTTATGACAAAAGAGCTCCTCACTCTTCCCGAGAGATTTTTGAACTGGGAATCCCAATTCTGGGCATTTGCTACGGACTGCAGTTTATGGCCAATCTTTTAGGAGGCAAGGTAATCTCTTCGAGCAAAAGAGAATACGGATTTGCTACGCTAAAGGTTACAGATAACAAAGGATTGCTCTCCGGGATCAGGGATAAGAGCCAGGTCTGGATGAGTCATGGGGATAAAGTGGAGACTGTTCCGCCAGGTTTCATTATCTCAGGGAAGACGTCGCACTGCCACGCCGCTGTTATAGAAGAAAGAGAAAAAAAACTGTTTGGCGCTCAGTTCCATCCAGAAGTTATTCATACTAAACAGGGAAAGAAGATTTTATCTAACTTTCTTTTTTCCCTCGCAGAGTTAAAAGCTGACTGGAAGATGGCTTCTTTTATTGAACAGAAAGTGGAGGATATAAGTGATCTCGTAGGGGATAAGAAAGTTATTTGTGGTCTTAGCGGCGGAGTTGATTCTCTCGTTACATCCCTGATTGTACAAAGAGCTGTAAAGGACGATCTTTTCTGCATATTTGTAAATAATGGTCTTTTGAGGAAAGGACAGTACAGGGAATTAAAAAAGAAGTTCAGCAGTAAATTATCCCTGAATGTTATTGGTGTTGATGCTTCACAAGAGTTTCTCGATAGACTTGAAGGAGTGATATCCCCGGAGACAAAAAGAAAACGTATCGGGAAGACTTTTATCCGTATTTTTGAAGAAGAGGCAAAGAAAATCGGAGGAGTTGAGTTTCTTGCGCAGGGAACAATTTATCCTGATGTGATTGAAAGTAATCCTGTCAAAGGCCCATCCTCTTCCATAAAATCTCACCATAATGTTGGGGGATTGCCATCAAGATTAAAATTTAAGCTTATCGAACCTCTCAAGGAGCTTTTTAAAGATGAAGTGAGAGCACTGGCTGAGGAGCTAGGGGTGGACAGGGAATTTATTCTTCAGCATCCATTTCCCGGACCTGGCCTGGCTGTTAGAATTGTTGGGGAAGTCACACAAAAAAGGATAAAGCTTTTAAGGGAAGCCGATGCAATTCTCCTTCAGGAAATAAGGAAGGCTGGCATTTACCATAAGTTGTGGCAGGCATTTGTAGTTTTACTCCCGGTGAAGTCAGTAGGAGTTATGGGTGATAAGCGGACTTACCAAAGTGTTGTTGTTATCCGACTTGTCCAGAGTGTTGATGGAATGACTGCAAATTGGTATCCTGCAGGTCCAAAACTTCTATCACTGATATCGAGCCGGATTGTCAACGAGGTAGAAGGAGTTAACCGAGTGGTTTATGATACAACCACTAAGCCTCCGGGCACGATAGAATGGGAGTAATGTAATTATTATTCATAAATAAAAGAAACAAACTATTAAATGGAACTATCGTTTATCCACCTCCACAATCATTCAGAGTTCAGCATTCTGGATGGAGCCCTGAAAACATCGTCTATGGTAGATGCTGCCTTTAAAAATAATATGCCTGCGGTTGCTTTGACCGACCATGGAAATATTTTTGGAGCAGTGAGTTTTTTTAAACAGGCAAAGGAAAAAAAGATAAAGCCGATCCTGGGTTGTGAAGTCTACGTAGCTCCCAAAAGCCGCTTTGATAAGAAGGTTGAGAGAAAACGCCCGATCCACTTTCATTTGGTTTTACTCGTCAAAGATGAAAAAGGATACAAGAACCTCTGCCAGCTTATCACTAAAAGCTATTTGGAAGGTTTTTATTACAGGCCACGTGTCGATAAGGAGCTTTTAGCTCAGCATGGTGAGGGGTTGATTGGCCTTTCTGCGTGTTTGAAGGGAGAAATAAGCCATTATCTGGGATTTGACCAGGAGGATAAAGCCCAGGAGGCTGCCCTTGAATATGCCTCCTTCTTTGCAAGGGAAGATTTTTACATTGAAATACAGGATCATGGCCTGGAACAACAGAAAAAAGTTAATCCTTTACTAATCCGCCTTTCTAAAAAACTTAATCTTCCTTTGGTTGCCACAAATGATGTGCACTATCTCTCGAAAGAGGATGCTGAAGGACATGATATTCTCCTCTGTATCCAGACTAATAAAAAAGTGACAGAACAGGACAGAATCCGCTTCGGGACAAATGATTTCTATTTCAAGTCAGGCGAAGAAATGATCAATATTTTTAGGGAAACTCCTGAAGCCATTCAGAACACAGCCAAGATCGCAGCGCAGTGTAATTTTGAATTCCCTACTTCTGGATATTTCCTGCCGCAATTCAAGGCTCCAGAGTCAACATCTTTAGAGGAGTATTTTGATCGAGTGGTCAAGGACGGATTCCAGAATCAGGTGAAAGTAATCACCAGGACAAAAAGTAAGGAAAAGCTGCCGGAACTTCTCGAGAAGTACGAAGAAAGACTGGAGACGGAAGTCAAGCTCGTTAAAAAAATGGGATTTGAGGGATATTTTTTAATCGTCTGGGATCTTATCCAGGAGGCGAAAGCCAATAATATTCCTGTAGGACCTGGCAGGGGTTCGGTTGCAGGGAGCCTGCTTGCTTATAGTTTAGGAATAACAGATGTTGATCCCCTGGAATATAATCTATTATTTGAAAGATTTCTCAACCCGGAGAGAATCAGCCTTCCCGATATTGACATTGATTTCTGTGGAAGACGTAGGGAAGAAGTTCTTGCGTATGTAACAAATAAATATGGGCAGGAAAATGTCTGTCAGATCATAACTTTTGGGACCATGGCAGCCCGCCAGGTAGTAAGAGATGTAGGGAGGGCTCTTGAAGTTCCCCTCACCGAAGTGGATCAGATCGCAAAGATGATTCCTCCATTTGGTCCAGAGGCCACTATTGAGGGGGGGATCAAGAGCATTCCTCAGTTAAAAGAGTTGAGGGATAAGGATGCCAAGATTGCGCACTTACTATCCGTGGCTCAAAAATTAGAAGGCCATGTTCGCCACCCGTCCATTCATGCAGCAGGGATTGTTATTACTCCAAAACCGCTGGTGGAATTTTTGCCGCTTTATCAGTCCGTCAAAGGTGAGATCACAACTCAGTTTCCGATGCAGGATATTGAAGCCATTGGCCTTCTCAAGATGGATTTGCTCGGGCTGCGTAACCTGACTGTAATCAAGGATACAGTAGAACTTGTAAAGAAAGAAACAGGTCAAAAGATAGACCTTAAGAATATCCCCCTGGATGATAAAAAAACTTTTGAAGTTTTTAAATCAGGCAACACAGACGGAGTCTTTCAGTTTGAAAGTTCAGGGATGAAGGATTTACTAAGGAATTTTAAGCCAGAAAACTTTCGCGACTTGATCGCTTTAAATGCTCTCTACCGACCCGGTCCGCTTAAAAGCGGGATGACGGATGAATTTATAAAATGCAAAAACCATCCGGATCGGATTAAATATGAATGCCCTGAGCTGGAACCCATTCTGAAAGAAACCCAAGGTCTAATTGTCTATCAGGAACAGGTAATGCAGATAGCGACAGAGCTTGCAGGATTTTCAATGGCTGAAGCTGATATTCTGCGGAAAGCCATGGGCAAAAAAGTTACGAGTATGATGAAAGCTCAAAAGCAGAGATTTATCCAGGGAGCGAAGAAAAAAGGCCTGACTCAGGCTAAAGCTAATAAAATCTTTGATCAGATTAATTATTTTGCCGGTTATGGTTTTAACAAGTCCCATAGTACGGCTTATGCCTATCTGGCCTACCGCACCGCTTATCTAAAAGCCCATTATCCTTTGAATTTTCTGGCAGCTCTGTTAACTTCAGAGGCTGAGAGAGGAGCAACACCTCAAGTAGTGAAGTACATCAAGGAATGTGAGGAAATGGGAATTAAAGTTCTCCCTCCTGATATAAACGAAAGTGATTTTCATTTTACTGTTTCAAAAAAAGATATCCGCTTTGGCCTCTCTGCTGTAAAAAATGTCGGTGAAGGATCGGTTCAGGCTCTGATTCAGGCAAGGGAGAAAAAAGGGAGATTTACTTCTCCTTTTGATATCTGTGAAGAAGCTGATTCTAAAGTTATCAACCGCAAAGTGATTGAAAGCTTGATAAAAGCAGGAGCATTTGATTCCTTAGGATGGAAAAGATCCCAGTTATTTCACCTTATTGATAAAATGATTGAGTATTCCCGCGAGATTCATAAGGCCAAATCCTCGAAGCAGAATCTCCTTTTTAGTAGCAGTCAAATTGAGCCTTCCCCCATTCCCCCTGAAATAAAGGAGATGCCGGAGTGGGATGAATCTCTTTCTCTCTCTTATGAAAAAGATGCATTAGGATTCTATATTACAGGTCATCCCCTGGCCGAATATGGAAAACAGCTGGAAAGGCTTGTTTCCCAGTCGATAAATCAGCTGGATGAAGAAAAGGATTTTAACAGTGAAATTAAAGTCGCAGGAATTATATCTTCCGTTAAGCCCCTGAAGACTAAAAAAAATGAGAGGATGGCAACTTTTATCCTGGAGGATATGAGCGGCAGGATTGAGGTTGTTGCTTTTCCCGAGAGCTACAAGAAATATTATGATAATCTGAGAGAAGACCTGCTGGTATGGGTCAAGGGGAAATTTTTAGGAGAGGGAGAAAGCCGAAGGATTCATCTCCTTCAGATTATGCCTTTAGCAGAAGCTATACAGAAGCAGGCGAAAAGAGTGGTCTTGAGGATTTTTCTTCCAGGTATCGAGGAGACAGTCTTTGAAGAATTAAAAGGCACGCTAGATCAGAATCGAGGAGAATGCCCTGTGTTTTTTGAGCTAGAGACTCCCCATTCCTACAGAGTGATAGCTCAGGCTGGGGAAGTCTCTGGGATCTCTCTTTCAGAAGAGTTAACAAGAAAAATTGAGAGTTTGTTAGGAGAAGACTCCATTTTCATCGAATACTGATACAGAATTATATGATGAAGAAAAAGAATATGCTTGAAAAAGCTTACGATCCGAAACCAGTTGAAGATAAATGGTCCAAATTCTGGATAAATAAAGGCCTGTTTGTGCCCGAGGTTCCTTCCAAGAAGAAAAAATTTTCTATGGTCCTTCCTCCCCCAAATGTTACTGGCTCGCTTCATATGGGACATGCCCTTTGTTTTACACTGCCCGACATTATTGTTCGTTGGCGGAGGATGCAGGGTTACAACACTCTCTGGCTGCCTGGAACAGACCACGCAAGCATTGCTGTCCACAATGTGATCGAGCAGAGCCTTGCAGATAAAGGGCAAACCAGGGAGGGAGTCGGGCGGGAAGAGTTCCTGAAGATCGCCTGGGAATGGAAGAATAAATATGGAGGGGTTATTATTAACCAGCTGAAAAAGCTCGGGACTTCACTGGACTGGACAAGAGAACGGTTTACTCTGGATGATGGTTTTTCCAAAACTGTAAAGCATGTTTTTATCGAGCTTTATAATGAAGGGCTTATCTACAGAGACTATTACCTTGTTAACCGATGCCCAAACTGTGGGACGGTTCTGTCGGATATTGAGATCGAGCACAAGGAACGGCAAGCTAAGCTGTATTACATCAAGTATCCCCTCTTGAATTCTGAAGAAAATATCATTGTAGCCACCACACGTCCTGAGACTATGCTTGGCGATACTGCGGTAGCTGTTCATCCTGATGATAAGAGATACAGAAAGATACAGGGGAAAAAAGTGCTCCTCCCCCTTGTCAACAGGGAGATTCCTGTTATTACAGATGAGAGGGTGGAGATGGAATTCGGAACAGGAGCAGTTAAGGTGACTCCTGCTCATGACCCGGTCGATTTTGAATTAGGAAAACACCATAATCTTGAGCAGGTGATTGTGATAGATGGCTCAGGCAGGATGACAGAGGAAGCAGGAGAAGAATTCAAGGGATTAGACAGATTTGAATGCCGGGAAAAAGTGCTCTCTAAGCTTGAGGAAATTGGACTGCTCGAAAAGACAGAAGACTACAAGCATGCTGTTGGGCACTGCTACCGCTGCCAGACTATCATTGAACCTCATCTTTCCTGGCAGTGGTTTGTTCGCGTGGAGCCTCTGGCTAAAGAAGCTATCCGGGTGGTTGAAGAGAAAAAGATAAAATTTATTCCTCCGAACTGGGCTAAAACTTATTTTGAATGGATGTACAATATCCATGACTGGTGTATTTCGCGTCAGCTATGGTGGGGACACAGAATTCCTGCATGGTACTGTCAAAAGTGCGAAAATGTGATGGTAGACATGGAAGCCCCTAAGAAATGCGAGAAGTGCCAGAGTGTAAACCTCATTCAGGATGAGGATGTTCTTGATACATGGTTCAGTTCTGCTCTGTGGCCTTTTGCGACAATGGGTTGGCCTGAAGAGACAGAAGATTTAAAAACCTTCTACCCCACAGATCTTTTGTCAACAGGATTTGATATCATTTTTTTCTGGGTTGCCCGCATGATTATGATGGGGCTTAAATTCGCTGGAGATATTCCTTTTCGCTATGTTTATATTAACGGGCTGGTCAGAGATTTTAAACAGCGAAAAATGAGTAAATCCGAGGGAAATATCATCGACCCTCTAGAGATGATCGACAAATATGGCACAGATGCTCTACGTTTTACAATGGCTGCTCTAGCCATTCCTGGTATGGATATTTCTCTATCCGAAGAGAGAATGGCTGGTTACCGAGCTTTTGCCAACAAAATATGGAATGCCGCTCGCTTTGTTTTGATGAGTATCAAAGGCGACGAATTTCTCCAAAAAGAAGAAGAATTAACTCTGGCTGACAGGTGGATCAGGAGCAGATTGGCCAAGATTATTGAAGAATTAAATGGTGCTTTAGAGGATTATAAATTTTACGAAGCAGCTGACAAAATCTATCACTTTATCTGGCATGAATTCTGCGATTGGTACATCGAGCTTGTAAAACCAAGTCTTAAGGAAAAAAACAGGACGTCAGAAGCTGTACTGGTTGAGACATTAGATCAGATACTGAGGCTTCTCCATCCTTTTATACCTTTTATTACAGAAGAAATCTGGCAGAATCTTCCATCCTCCGGGGAGTCTTTAGTCACTGCGTCTTTCCCTAAAGCAAGGCAGGATTTAAAAAACGAGAACGTGGAGAGTGAAATGGAATTTCTTCAGGATGCGATTGTTGGGATCAGAACTATAAGAGCGGAGAATAAGATTCCTCCAAAACAAGAATTGGAGCTCTGGGTAAAGGTGAACAAAGAGAAAGAAAAACAGATAATTCACAAAAACCAGATCTATATTCAGACGCTGGCCAATATCCGTCGGATAAAAATCTTAGATCAATTCCCGCAGGAAAAGAAGCTCCTTAAGGGTGTTGCTGGTTCCTGGGAGATAGCGATTCCTATTGAAGAGGGAGTTTTTGATTTGGATCAGGAAAAACAGAGGCTACAGAAAGTGATAGCGAAAATTTTGCTGGATATAGAAAATATAGAAAACAGACTGCAAAACAAAAATTTCTTTAACCGGGCTCCAAAAGAAATAATCCAGGAGACCAGAGGTAAGCTTCAAGAGCTTCAGAATAAAAAAACAAAACTGGAAGAGGGGCTCGAGCACATTCTTTCCCTTATGAGATAGATAACAGTTCAAGATTCACAGAAAATTGTGTAGACATAGGGTTTTCAGAATTTTGAAGTATTAAAAGGGAATTAATCATAATTTCGCACTCTGAGCTTTTAACTTAAAACCATGGAGATTGGGGCAAAAATCCGCAGGGTAAAAAGTTGCTCGTCTACCAATGATCTGGCAAAAAAGCTGGCATATAACGGAGAAGAAGAGGGCACGGCTGTTGTCTCCGCTGAGCAGACAAAAGGGAAAGGTACAAAGGGAAGAAGTTGGTTCTCTGCTAGAGAAAAGGGGCTTTACCTATCTGTCATTCTCCATCCTCCCCATTCCGACATTTCTCTTTTACCCCTTATGGCAGGAGTATCGGTTTGTGATGCCATTTTTAAGTCAGTCGGTCTCAGGATCAGATTAAAATGGCCAAATGATGTAATTTGGGGCAAGAAAAAATTAGGAGGCATTCTTTGCGAGAGTGGTTTTTTGGGGAGCCAGCTTAACTATGTTATCCTTGGGATTGGATTGAATGTGAGCCACAGGAGGGAAACTTTTCCTGAAGAGATTCGCCATCAAGCCACTTCCCTTAAACTTATAACAAAGGTAGAAGTAGACAAAAAGGCCCTTCTCGGAAACCTCTGGCCTGTTTTGAACTATTGGTACGGTCAGTTTTTGCAGGGTAAGGCGGAAAATATTGTCAGGGCTTTTCAGGAGAATTCTGTCTTGGCTCCAGGAAAAGATATCACTGTGATTACGGGAGGAACGGAGGTTTCTGGAACTTATCAGGGGATAGATTTGTTAGGAGGCCTTATCCTTGAAACCAGGGGAGAGAGAAGGTCTTTTTTTTCAGCAGAGATAAAAACAATAAAAAGTGAAACCAAGGAGGCATAAGATGCTTTTAGCCATAGATATCGGTAATACTAACATTGTTTTTGGGATATTCGAGGGAAAGAAATTAATCAGGAGTTGGAAGGTCAAGACAGAAAGAGATAAAACCTGCGATGAATATGGTGTTACCCTGTTAAACTTGCTTTCATTATCCGGACCAGAAAAGACGGAGATAAAATCCACCATCCTCTCCAGTGTTGTTCCTCCACTGACTCCGGTCTTTCAGGATTTAAGCCGGAGCCTGTTTGGGATTAACCTCTTGGTTGTTGGACCTGGTTTAAAAACTGGGATGGCGATTCTTTATGAAAATCCTCTTGAGGTTGGAGCAGATAGAGTTGTTGGCGCTATTGCAGCCTATGAGAAGCATGGAGGTCCCTGCATTGTGGTAGATTTTGGAACAGCTACAACATTTGATGCCGTTTCTTCTAAGGGAGAGTATTTAGGAGGCTCTATAGCTCCAGGGATTCAGATTTCGGCGGAAGCACTTTATTTAAAAACTGCCAAGTTACCACGTATAGAGATAAAAAAACCAAAAGAGGCAATAGGCCGAACAACTGTTGCCAGTATGCAGTCAGGCCTTCATTTTGGTTATATTGGCCTGATTTCCAATATCATCGAAGAGATCAAAAAAGAATTAGGTGGGGAAGCTATTGTCATCTCAACAGGAGGATTTGCTGCCCAAATAGGCCATGAGGTCAAGTCCATCAATTTTCAGGAGCCTAATCTGACTTTGGATGGACTGAGAATCCTGTATGAAAGAAATAAGAAGTAAAAAATTATTCCTAACCAGAGAGAAATATTGTGGGTAACAAAGAGAACAGTAGAAGCGACTATTTTCAGTCTATTGCACGGTATTTTTTTAAGCAGCGGGGAGCTCCTTTTTTCCTCTCCTCAAAAGAGCTAGACCTTGTTGTATTATGGGAAGAGATGGAAATTCCTCTTCCTGTTGTCCTGGAAGGAATAAAGAGTTCTTTAGAAAATTATAGGCAGGCACCTGGAAAAAAGGACAGAATTCAGTCTCTTGTCTTCTGCAGTAATAATGTTTTGAGAGCTTTTGAGCAGTATAGAGAAAGGAAGGTTGGTTTTAAGGAATGGCTGGGAGATAGAAAAAAGAAAAAAGAACAAGCAAAGACCGAACTAAAAAAGTTCTTAGAAATGATCCCGCCCAAGATAACTTACTTAAAAGAAGCTTATTTAAGAGCTCAAACAATTCTTTCTCAAAGTTATTTTAATGAGGAGGAACTTGAGCAAATAGAAGGAGAAGTCGAAAAGCTTCTCTGGCAGAATGCTCCTGATGGAGAAAAAGCAAAGATTAAGGAGGAAGTTCTGGCTGGATATAAATTCAAAGAAGAAGAATTTAAAAGAATTTTTAAGGTTAAACTTGTAAAGGTTTTAAGAGACAAATATAAAATTCCATATATCTCTCTCTATTATTATTAGTAAAAATGTTAAAATGGGGACAGGCCCCATTTATATTCCTTAGGGGCTTGATTTATCAAACCCTCATATTAATAGGAGTGAAGGAATTTGATTCATCAAACCCATCTTTAATGAAAAGGTTGTCACGTTGCTAAGCTCCTCGCAGAAATATCGAGTAAAAAATCTTTAAAATAAAGAATAGTAAAAAAAACAAAAATGGATAGCGAGATTGTATCTCTTTTAAGGAAGAGAAGGGAAGGTTTGAGCTTCCAGAAGATAGCGCGGGAGCTTCATCTGTCTCCGAGAGAAAAACAGGTATTAAGTAAAAGGCTCAAGAAATTGCAGGGGCAGGGAGTTGTGCTCAGGTTGAAGAGACTGTATTATGTGCCCGCAAAATCGAATCTGGTTAAAGGAAAATTTTTCCCATCTCCTAGAGGATACGGTTTTGTCAGCCCGGAGAAAGGATTATCTGAAGATATTTTTGTTCCAGCCCGTCACTCAGGGGGTGCACTGAAGGGAGATATTGTAGAAGTCCTCTATCGAGAAAAAGGGAAAAGAGGAAAGCCTGAGGGGCGAGTGATCAGGATTGTCAAAAAAGGAGCAAAGGAAATGGTTGGCCTCTATTCAGAACGAATGGGACAGGCTTTTTTCCTTCCTTTTGATTCTCCTTCATCAGAAGAAATTCCTATAACCTGTGAAAAACAGGTTTCTCCCCATCCAGGGATGATCGTTGAGGTGGACAGGGGCACTTTGAAGCTGACAGATGTTCTTGGAATGCCCGATGCCCCTGGAGTGGATACCCGCACTATCATCAAGAGATTTAGTTTGGCCTCTTCATTTTTAGAAGAGGTTTTAGCAGAAGCCAGGGGATTCTCCTCAGAAATTAGCGCCGAGGACAGGAAACAGAGAAAGGATTACAGGAACTGGCTGACCGTAACGATAGATGGTGAAAATGCCCGGGATTTTGACGATGCAGTGAGTGTGAGAAAGCTAAAAAACGGACATTTTCTTCTTGGAGTGCATATTGCTGATGTATCCCATTATGTCAAGCCAGGTTCCTCCCTGGATTCTGAGGCTTTTGAGAGAGGAACAAGCGTTTATTTTCCTGACCTGACTCTTCCCATGCTCCCTGAGGAGCTTTCAAACCATATCTGCAGCCTGAGGCCAAAAGAAGAGAAATTAACTTTTTCAGTACTGCTTGAGATAAACAGAGATGGTGCGGTTGTAAAGACAAAATTTTATCCTTCTCTAATCAAAACAGCAGAGAGGATGACCTATAAGAATGTTTACAAAATATTCCAAGGAGACGAGAAAGAAAGGCGCAGATATTCCAAACTGATTCCTCATCTATTGCTGATGAAGGAACTGGTGAGAATTTTAAGAAAAAGAAGGGAAAAAGAAGGAAGCCTGGATTTTGACCTTCTTGAGCCTGAACTTGTCTATAAAGAGGGGAGCCTCCACTCGATTGTGCCTTTTGAACGCAACGAAGCCCATCAGCTTATTGAAGAATTTATGGTAACAGCCAATGAAGCTGTAGCCTCTTTTCTCAGCCTGAAGAATGTTCCATTGATATACAGGATTCATCCTCCCCCTGGTATTGAAGATATGAAGGCGCTTCGGGAGATGCTTTGCCATTTTAATATCCTCCTCCCATCACCAAAAAAAGTGAACTCAAAGGATCTGCAGGAAGCTCTGAAGAAGGCTGAAGGGAAGCCAGAGGAAAAATTTATAAGTATACAGGTATTAAAATCGCTGAGAATAGCTACATATTCTGAAGAAGACGCAGGTCATTACGGTCTTGCCAAAAAAAAATATACTCACTTTACTTCCCCCATCAGGCGGTATCCTGATTTGGTCATTCACCGTATCTTGAAAAGAGTCCTCAGGCAGGAAAAAGAAAAGATGCCCTCCCTTTCTTCTGTGGCTCTTCAAAGCTCCCAACAAGAACGAAATGCAGAGGGGGCAGAGAGAGAGCTGATCAAGTGGAGGATATTCCGACTCCTAAAAGAGAAACTAGGGGAAGAGTTTTACGGTATAATTGTCGATATCACCAAAGCTGGCCTGGTTGTAGAACTTGATGATTATTTTGTAGACGGGATTGTCTTTTATTCTGATTTAGGCAGAGATTACTATTTTAAAAAAACAGAAAAAACTCTTGTTGGCAAAAGGACAGGAAGGAAATTTGAGTTAGGGAATAGGCTGAAAGTTGTCGTGGTTTCTGTTAACCCGATTCTGAGAAGGATGGGCTTGACAATATGTCCGACAGGGAAGGAAAGGATTTGAAAAAAACAGCTTGTTTTGATGCGGTTGTCGACTTTACGCCTGTTGAGGAAAAAAACACTCTAGATGTACTGCTTCTTGCCCAGGGGAAAAAGATTTCTGCCTCTTTTCATTTTTACGAACGTTTTCAAAAAGAAAAACAGGATCTTTTTTTTATTCGAGTCCACACTGGCCTGCCTCTTGCTCTAAAATGGAAGGATAGTTTTGAGGTTCAAGGGCCAGGAAAAAGGCGCATTCTGGGAAAAGGATATGTTCTTAATCCCTTTTCGGAGAAAATAAGCCAGGAAAAGATAAAAAAAAGAGTATCCTTTCTTAAGTATCTTCTGGGCGATGAGAAAAAGATGCTTTTTGGTTTGGTAAAAGAAAAAGGGCTTCAGGGCTTAAGAGAAAGAGAAATAATGGATTTTTCATATCTAACAAGGAAGAAGCTTCTTAATTTAACCCAGCAATTAGAAACAGAAGGAGAAGTAAGAATTCTCTCTTTTACTCCTCTTTTGCTTCTTTCCCAGGAAAGCCTGGAATTCCTCTCAAAGAAAATTCTTTTCCTTCTTTCTTTTTTTCATCAAAAGCATTCCGATTTATCAGGTCTATCTTTGGAAAAAATCGAAAAAAGATTTAACCTGCATCCAAGGATCCTCTCCTTAGCCCTGAAGCATCTCTTGCACTCGGGCCAGATTAATCAAATAGAAGATAAGTTTGCTCTTCCCGATTTTAAGATTATCCTTACACCCGAAGAAGAAAAAACCTTAGGAGAGCTTGAAAACCTGTGCTTAAAGGGAGAGTTTCACCTGTACTCTTTGAAAGATCTTCAGCAACATTTTCACTGCTCAGGAAAAAAACTCCATAAAATACTTTCTTTTCTCATCGAGAGAAAAAAAATCATTCAGGGGAAGGATGGATTAATCCTTCATTCGCGTTGGCTGGATGAAATTATTTCAAAAATAAGGAAGTCCGGTAAAAGGGAAATGTCTGTTGCCGATTTTAAAGAACTGACCGGCCTCACCCGAAAGTTTGCGATTCCTCTGTTAGAACTTCTGGACCAAATGGGGGTGACCCGGAGAAAAGGGTCTTTACGGGAGGTTCTGTAAAGGATTTACTTTTTCTTTTTTTTACCTAGTGCTGTTTTAAGCTTTTCAGCAAAAATACCAAAAGCGGGTTCCTCAGAAACATAAGGTTTAAGTTTTTCTTTTTTCTCTTTGGGAGGAGGTTCTGCTTTTTCTTCTTCTGTTTCCATTTTCTCCTTTGCCTTAACAGCTATTAGGGCTTCCTGTTCGGATTCTTCGAGCTCAATTCGTTCTTCAATAAATCTTTTTGCTCCTTTTCTTGCCCTGGGATCTCTCTCGGTCTCAACCCTTAATCTCTTCTTACGCGAGATTCTTTCTTTTGCTGGTTTTAGTGGTTCTTCTTCAATTTCCACTGACACAGCTTCGGGGGGTGCTTCAACTCTAATCTCTTCTTTTATTTTTTCCTTAACTTCTGTAGGGGAAATTTCTTCAGCAGGAGTTTCTAAAGCTGCGGCTCCAGGTGGAACCTCTTCTGCCTTTTCCTCGGGGGTAGTTTCTTGAATAACCTCTGCAGGCTCTTCAGGTCTCACTTCTTCTTCGATTTCTATCTTTTCCTTATAGAGGAAGATCCCTTTGTTTTTTTCGGACTGGGAAAACTCTGGTGAATTGAGCAGGATTTTTTCGACATCTTCATCTGTAGTTTGTTTTAAAATATCGACTAAATGGAAGGCTCTTAAGTAATGGAGAGAGTAATTGTTGCCTTCCAGGCCAAAATTCTTAAAAATGAGAGCAAGAAACTCCTGGAGATCCAGATTGCCCCTTTGCTGGTATAGGAAGAAAAGCTTGGTCAAAGTCTCTCTTTCAAGGTGAATTATTTTGTTAGGAAGAGCATAGGTAAAAACATCTTCATCGCTCAGAGCGAATTTATCTTCTTTAGAGTCATATACTACCTTCATGACAGAAAGTTTTTTCTTTGATTTCTTCAGCCAGAAGCTGAATTGAGCTGGTCCTTTTCTCTCCAGAGTTAAGCTTGCTCCCTGAGGTACGTTATTGCTTTCGTAAAACTCTTCAAAGCCAAGAAAAAAACCAGAAGATGGGTAGTAATAAACAGTATAGTCCTTTTCTTCCTCTATATCTGTAAATACATATTCTCTTGAATGGGATAATTCTTTATTGATATTTTTAGGCGTTTTTATTCCTCCTGAGAGGATTTCTCTCCAGGTGAGATAAACTTTTAAAGGGAAACCTTGTGCCTGGGTTGTTTCCCTCTTTATCTTCTCGTCTAAGGCAGGGAGCTTTGCTTTTGTAGCTGAGATGGGCAAATTTACTGAAAGTGAATTAAGTGTTTTTTTCAGATGCCACTTGCCCCATTCAAAAGGAGATACATAAATAAAATCCTTCTTGTACTCTTTTTCCAGAATATAAGTTAAGCTCATACAGTAGAGTTCAAAGAGTTTATCCGTCTTCTCAATTTTAATAAATTTATTCACCAGCTCTGCTGTTGCGACAGATGATTTTGTATCCAGGAGATGTTTTTTTATTTCATTTATTATTTTCTCCTTAATTTCCATTCGCTTCTCTGTGAGCTGCCAGTAGTTATTCAAATTAAAAAATTTCTCTGATTTGGAGAGTGCAGTTTTTAGATTTTTATCCAGAGATTTATAATCTTTATCTGTCATAGGAAGCTCACTGCGTCTAGGGTCATCTTTTTTTTCGATTTTTTCAGGAGTCTTTGCTTTTCCATCTGTGTTGGCGGGTAAGAGAACCTGAGTTTTGTTTTTTTTCATATAATCGATGTATTTCCGGAATATACCTCCTCCTGGGTGATCGACTTCCAGCATCTCGCAGTTGTAATCTTTGTAATCGCCTTTCCCTATTATTTTTAAGACAATTGCTCCTTTGAATTGTTCAATTTGTTTACTGCCTATCATTAGAGGTTCATCGTATTCTTTGCAGATGAGGTCTCCAATTTCGTACAGGCAATAGGGATCGTATTTTTTAACTTCTTGACTCAATTGACTGGAGATTTTCAGGTAAGCCAGTTTTTTTGTCATCTCGGAAAGGAGAATAGGCTTGTTGGATCGAGAAAGCTCTTTTTCTAGAAAGGTTAGATCTTTTTCGGTGATTTTAATGGTTTCGGTGTCTTTAGTCATCGTTATTCCTGTTTTTTTTCTAAAAGTAAAAGCATTATTATCTTCTGGACATGAAGCCTGTTTTCCGCCTGGTCATAAACTATGGATCTAGGAGAATCAAGGACATCATCTGTGACTTCTTCTCCTCTGTGAGCTGGAAGACAGTGCATAAAAACCGTGTCTTCTCTGGCTTTTGCCATAAGCTCCTTGTTGACCTGATAAGAAGAGAAGATTTTTGCCCTATCTACCTTTTCCTCCTCTTGCCCCATGGAAGCCCAGGCATCAGTGTAAACAGCGTCAGCGTCTTCGACAGCTTCGGAAGGATTATCTGTAATTAGGAAGCTTGCTCCAGTTTCCTTGCCGTCTTCTTCGGCCTGTTTAACGATTTCTGAGTCTGGCTTGTATCCAGGAGGCGTGGCCACGCTCATTTTGCTCCCAGCTTTTGCAGCCGCAAAAAGAAGGCTGTGGCAGACATTATTTCCGTCTCCTATATAAGCTAGCTTGAGGCTTGTCAGATCTTTGGCTTTCTCCTTTAAAGTGAAGAAATCAGCCATGGCCTGGCATGGATGTAGGAGATCGGTCAGAGCATTGATTACAGGAATACGGCTTGCTTTGGCAAGATCGATGACATCCTGGTGGGCAAAAGCTCTTATCATGATGGCATTTACCCAGCGTTCCAGGTTTTTGCCCACATCATAAGCAGTCTCCCTTGTCCCTATCTGGATATCGGAAGGGCTTAAATAAACAGCTTCTCCTCCGAGCTGCAGCATGCCCACCTCAAAAGTCATCCTTGTTCTTAAAGAAGGCTTTTGAAATATCATTGCCAGGATTTTATCCTTGAGTTTATTCTGAAAACGCTGGGGGTTGTCTTTTATTTTCTGGGTAAGATCTAAAATTTGGCTGAACTCGTACACTGTTAAGTCGTGGATAGAAATAAAATCTTCAAGCATCTCTTTTTCCTATAGTGTTGCCTTTATTTTTGTCCCTGCCCGGTTAATCAGCGAAGCTTTAAAGTAGTCCGCTGAAGTGATTAGAACTTCTTTGCCTCCACTCTCTATGTATTCGACGGCCGCTTTGATTTTGGGCCCCATCGAGCCAGATGGAAATTGTCCCTGAGCAATGTAGTCTTTGGCTTGCTTTGCTGTCATGGTTTCAATTGGGCTTTCCTCAGGAGTACCGTAATTCAAATAAACTCTCTCAACATTGGTTAAGATGATAAAAAGGTCCACTTTTACCTCTCGAGCGATAAGGCTTGCGGCGTAATCTTTATCGATAACCGCCTCAACTCCCTCAAAAAATCCCCGGCCGTTGATGATGACGGGAATACCGCCTCCGCCTGAGGCGATTACAATTTTTCCTGCATGGACTAAATCCCGGATTATTTTCTTTGGAACAACGTCAATAGGCTTGGGGGAAGGCACAACTTTACGGAAGCCGCGGCCAGAATCTTCTATCATTTTCCATTTTTTCTCCCGGGTAAGCATCTGGGCTCTGTATTTTGTGTAAAACGGTCCAACAGGCTTTGATGGGTTTTCAAAAGCCGGATCTTCCCTGTCCACAACAACCTGGGTAACCAGAGTGGCTACTTCCTTATCTAGGGAATTCTTACGGAGTTCATTGATGATGGCCTTCTCAAGCATAAAGCCCATGCTGCCTTCTGTCATTGCATCACAGACTTCCAGGGAAAAAGGCGGAATTTTTGTGATTGATTCTTCCATCTGGATAAGGAGGTTGCCGACCTGGGGGCCGTTGCCGTGTACAATGATGAGGTCGTAACCTTTTTTTACAACATGAATCATGAGGCGAGCTGCTTTTTGGGCATTTTTCATCTGTTCGGATTGGAGCCCTCTCTGGCTTTCAGGGAGGATGGCGTTTCCTCCAAAGGCAATTAGGGCAATTTTTCTTTTCATAAGAATTCTCGCAGAACCTCCTTGAGATCAGGAGTGCCGATTTCTTCCAGTTCGTAGGTGACGCGAAGGATTCTTTTATTTGTTTTGATTAACCGGCCGAGGTCAATAGGTGTGCCGCTGACCACAAGGTCGCAGTTAACTTTATTAATGGTTTGAGCAAGCTCATCCATCTGTTTTTTCCCGTACCCCATAGCTGGAAGCACCTTGTCTAAATGGGTGTATTTTTGAAATGTTTCATTAATGCTTCCTACCGCGAAAGGCCTCGGGTCTACAATTTTTGAGGCGCCGTACTTTGTGGCGGCAATGATTCCTGCACCGTAAGGCATTCCTCCGTGCGTCAGTGTTGGCCCGTCTTCAACAACCAGGACGGTTTTTCCAGCGATATCATTTCCCTCCGGAACAAGGATGGTCGAGTTAGCACGGATGATAGTTGCTTCAGGATTGATTTTTTTGATGTTTTCGAGCAGGAGGTCTAATTTTTCCTTTTTTGCACTGTCTATCTTGTTGATTACCAGAACCTGGGCTCTTCTGAAATTTGTTTCCCCGGGATAATATTTGAGTTCATGACCGGGCCGGTGAGGATCAGTGATGACAATTTCTAAATCCGCCTTGTAGAAGGAAAAATCGTTATTCCCTCCATCCCAGATAATTATATCAGCTTCCTTTTCAGCCTCTTCGAGGATGGCTCCGTAATCTACACCGGCATAGACTATAATGCCATTTTTGATATGGGGTTCGTACTCTTCCATTTCTTCTATTGTACATTCATGCTTTATCATGTCTTCATAGGTCGCAAAGCGCTGTACTTTTTGCCTGACTAGATCACCGTAGGGCATGGGATGACGGATGATAACGACCCGCTTACCTCTTTCTTTCAGGAGGAGGGCAATTTTCCGGCTTGTCTGGCTTTTCCCGCATCCTGTCCGGACAGCGCAGACTGATATCACTGGGAGCTTGCTTTTTATCATTGTTTCTTGGGGGCCGAGAAGGATAAAACTTGCTCCGGCTGCCAGCACATATGATGCTTTGTGCATGATATACTCAAAAGAGACATCGCTGTAAGAGAAAAAGACCTCAGAGATTCTATGTTCTTTGATGAGAGAGGCAAGTTCTTCCTCAGGATATATCGGTATCCCCTCAGGGTAAAGTTTCCCAGCAAGTGCTGCAGGGTATTTTCTCTCATCGATATCCGGGATCTGGGTTGCTGTGAACGCCACAACCCGGTGTTCTTTGTTGTCTCTAAAGTAAACATTAAAGTTGTGGAAATCTCTTCCTGCAGCGCCCATGATGAGGACGTTTTTCATCTATATGCCTCCTAAAAAAATGAAAGCTAAGTATAATACACGCCTTCCAATTATGCAAACTACGAGGCAAGCAAAAAGGTTTAGAAAATAATGGGGACGGTTCTATTTTTTTACTTTTTTCTATCCGGACGTTTTTTCTTTTCCCAGGGAGAACGGAATTTTGAAGGAGGGGGTAAAGGCTTACGGAGTTTTTGCCAGGCTGGTTTTTGGCGTTTGTCTATTCCTCGAGGCATTGTCTCCAGTTAAAAATATATAAAATAGGGGCAGGCCCCATTTTTATTGGACCTTCCCTAATTTTATAAGTGTACGATTTCTGCGGATAAAGTCTTTGTATCCAGGAGGGCCACTGTGCTTTTTCCAGAAACCCATCCTCCTGTTTCTCCGGGATTTATGAGCAGAGTGTTTTTCTCTTTCCTGACCTCAGGCTTGTGAGTGTGAGCAAAAATTATAACATTGTATTTCCCGGAAGAAAGATAAGTCTTTACGGACACATGAATGTGTGTGACCAGGAAATTTAGATCCTCGTGCGTAAAAACCATAGGGGCTTTTTTTATCTCTCCGAACGAGCTGATGGCTTTCCTCAGGCCCTCTTTTTCTCCATCGCAGTTACCAAAGACAGCTTTTACCGGACAGTTTAGATTTTTTAGCTCTCGGGCTGCAAAGGGAGCGACAAAGTCTCCTGCATGAATAACCAGATTACATCCTGTTTCCTTGAATATACTAATAGTTTGCCTGACTGCGTGTAAATTATCGTGGGAATCGGCCATGATGCCTATCATTTTATCTTCCCTATTAATGATATTCCTCGATTTTATTCTAAAGAACTGAAGACCAATTGTCTAACCTGAATTATTCATAAAAACTGCCGACACTATTTTTTTTTCAATGATATGAGGCTGGTACTTTAGTTTTTCTCAAGTTTAACATTCAGAGCTCTTCCATTAGGCTTATTTTAACTTTATGTCGGCATTTTTTACCCTCCGGGCAAGTTGATATTGTGAGATTGCCGCGTCGCTTCGCTCCTCGCAACGACGTCTGCTTCATTCCAGCGCATTTGCAGTGGAAGACCACAGCTTCATGCGCTGCGCCTCGCATCTGCTGCAATCTCAACTCGTGAATAATCCACGTCCACCTGAATTATTTACTTATAGGGATAAACTGGAGATGGTTTTAAAATGGGGACGATGCCTGGATTTTATTCAGTACCAACATAAAAAGGTATACATTTCACAAGCTCACCGTATATTTTGATACCAAGCACCCATTTCCCCGGCATTAGAAGATTGGAGGGTACAAATTCCTGTAAAATAGAAATTATTCTGCCAGGCTTGGGGAAATCCAGTATTCGTTTTTGTCTGGCGTGAATTGAGCCGTCAGGGCGATGCCATAAAAATTCCACTATTTCTCCACCACGTTGTCCTTCGACTTCAATATAAGCGAAGATTTGTTCCTCCGAGAATAAATAATTGTACTTCCCTGCTCTCGGGCATTTTATTCCTTTTAATACATTAGAAATATTGGATTTAATTATTTTTATACTTGGATTATTTGAAGGAATAAGCTCAAAAAAAGGCGCTTCTTCACCTGTTATTTCGAAAGTTCTCAGGGGGATACCTAAATCAAATGGAATAAAGCAGGATGAATCTTTTATGCCCGGACATTGGTATATCGTGTATACACCGGGAGCAAGTCTTTCTTTGGGGCGAATACAATATAAGTCTGGATTATTTGGCATAGGGCCGCCTTTTATAGGATATGTTCCAACAGCAGCCCATTGACCAAAATTCCTCAGGCTGTTTCTCTCCTCCCCATTTGGTTTCTTGTGCAATTCAGAACCTAAAGAGCCCCATTGAAAATCAAAAACTCGAAGTTTTTCAAAGTACAAGAGACGGACTAATTTTATTTTCTCAAGGTTGATTCCGTTCTTATTGATGTAAATAACTGGACGTTGCTCATTTATAGTTAATTTTGGCCTGGAATTTATACCAGGAATATTCCATGGCTCACTTATAGCTTTTATCGGAGATTGCAGCATTGTTGGCATCTCAGGGATCTCTATCTTTTTTCCATTCTGTGAAATATAGAATTCATAAAATTCAGGAGTGTTTTTGTTTTCCTGGGCTTCTATAAGTTGACTCAATGGCAAAATCATTATAATGAATAAAGCAAACCGGAAGAAAATTTTATTGTTTTTTTTGAGAGGAGAGAGAAATTTTCTCATTTTAGCCACCTTTTTATAAATTTAGAAAGAGGTAGTGCTTATAATGTTTTGTTAATTATTTACCCTATCTATAATTGCTGACAATGTATATTATAAAAATATTATCCTAGTCAATATATGTTCTAGGGAAGTGAAATTTCCCTCTTCTTTCTATATCGCTCCGTGGTTATGGATTAAAAGATTTATATCCTCCTTCTCTACTGGGGACAACCCCCACTTTTGGTTCCCATTCATCCTCACCTAGAATATAATACAATAATGCCGCGTAAAAATGGTATCGGCACTTTTCTGAATTTCTTGTAGGGTATTTCCTCAAAATCCTGTAGGATGTAGTCCTACACACGAGACGCGACCCCTTTTTTATTGACACTAACAGCGTAAATTATTTAATATATATAAGCTCGGAAAGAGTAGGCGCGTAGCTCAGTGGGAGAGTGCTTCCTTGACGCGGAAGAAGTCGAGGGTTCGATACCCTCCGCGCCTACCAATTATAGAATGTGTATTCAAGAGGAAGAGTTAAAAAGAGATGTTGCATTGCCCACCATGTTGAATATATATAGATTTTGATGGCTGAATCAGTTAAGGTAAAAGCCGAGGAATTTGG
>JADHWO010000022.1 GCA_016783445.1 Candidatus Aminicenantota bacterium | reverse complement strand
CCGATATCGGTATCGAAGGCGGCGTAGAAGGCGGAGTCGAAGGTGGAGTTGTTGGTGGTGTGCTCGGCGGTGTTGTCGGCGGTGTGCTCGGCGGTGTTGTTGGTGATATCGAAGCCCCGGTAAGAGCTGTCGGCGAGATCAGACCTCCAAGATGTATCCATGAAGTAACTCCCATCTACCCTGAGATCGCCCGTCAGGCAAGAGTAGAAGGTGTGGTTATTGTTGAAGCAACAACTGACATATATGGAAGAGTGCAGAATATAAAGATTCTCAAATCTATTCCCCTTCTCGACCAGGCAGCTTATGATGCTGTACGTCAGTGGGTATATGAACCCATGGTCATAAATGGACGTCCCAGAGGCGTCATCTTTGTTGTTACAGTCAGATTTAACTTAAAATAAGAATAGCTATAATTGCTATCTATATTTGAAAGGAGGTACAAAAAATGGAATTTGGTCTGACGCAAATGTGGGCTCAAATGGGATCTTTGGCCAAAGGAGTCGCAATCCTTTTATTCATTCTCTCCATTTTTACTCTTTACCTTTTTATCGAAAGGCAACTGGTATTCGCCAGAGCCAAGCTAAAATCTAAAAAGGTCGCTCCAAAGCTTGCAGGAATGCTGAAGAGGGGTCAAATCCAGGAAGCTTTAAAACTCACATCCATGAAAGAGAATAGAGGGAGCCATTTAGCCCGGGTGACTGGTGCTGCAATCAAAGAGTTTTTAGAAGGGAAAGAGGCCAATCTCAGCCTTGAAGAGCAGATTGGAACAGCCCAGAGAGGTTGTGACAGAGCTTCAACAATTTTCACTCAGGAACTAAAAAAGGGGTCAAATACAATAGCAACAATCGCCACTTCATCTCCATTTATCGGGCTATTCGGAACAATTGCTGGTATCATCAACGCATTCCGCGGAATGGCTGGAACAGGTTCTGCTGGTATCGGCGCTGTTTCGCAAGGGATTGCTGAAGCATTGATTACTACAGCTTTTGGGATCGGTGTCGCTATTATCGCACTGTGGGCCTATAACTTTTTGAGCACAAGGATTGACGTCTATGGCGCTGAGATGGCCAACACTAGTTCTGAAATAACTGACTTTTTCATCAAAAAAGCAGAACAAGACGTTACATAAAAAGCCTATTCATAAATATAAAGTTTTAAAGCTGGAGGCATAAAATGGCATTCGCAGTTGGAGAAAAAAAGAAAGACGAAGTTACTTCTGAACCTAATGTTGTTCCTCTGTGCGACGTTCTTCTTGTTCTTCTTATCATTTTTATGATAGCAACTCCTCTAATCAAAAAAGGAATTGATGTCGAGCTCCCTGTCGCTATCAACACGATAAATATGCCTGAAAACCTGGAAGTGGTCTTATCTATCAAAAATGACGGCAAGATGTTTGTGGGCCAAGATGAAGTGACAATGGACAATCTTCAGCTTATGGTGGAAGAGGCTTTTCTAACTGCGAGCGATCCAAGGCTCTACTTAAGAGCCGATGGAAACATAAATTACGGAAAAATCATAGAAGTAGTCTATGTTCTAAAAGATGCAGGGATAGAGATAGTAGGCATTATTACTGAGATTAAGACAGATACTAAAGACTAAGAAACTCATTTTATCTGGATTAATAAATCAATTTTATCTTTGATTGATCGAGGGGAAAAGAAAGATAAGCTTCCAGGTTTTCTTTTCCCCTTGGAACCCACCCCATAACATCACGCCAAACCTCTTCATTCTCCATACAAAAATAAAGAGGAATTTGTTCACCTCCAAAATCCCTAATATAACCGATAATCTTTTTATAAAGCTCAATGCGAAGAGGCTTAAAATATCTGAGTTTTCCATCCTTCCCTTTAATAAGCTCATCATAGATGATTTTTGTTCCGGGAAATCTTTTTTTAATTATTGCTTTCAGGAATGGAGGGAATCTTAAACTCCCAAGGCTTATCCAGGCAATCCCGGTTGGGTCCACAGTTTCCAGCATTTTTTTTATTACTTCCCGATAGTCTTTTTCCCACTCAGGATAACGAATTAATGGATCAAAATGAAAACCAACCAGGAATCCCCTTTCCGAGACCTTGCTGGCTGCATTTATTCTCTCGATGACAGGAGGAGCTCCTATTTCTTCTTCTTGTGCTATTTTTGAAGAATTAAGAGACCAGGCAATAACAATGTTTCGAGCTGGTTTTATCTTTAAAACATTATTAATGTTCACAGTTTTTGTTTTTAACTCAAAGATGGCATTACTTTTATCTCTGAAATAGGATATCAGATTTATGGAATGTTCAGTTAAATGGTCTAAAGCTAAAGAATCTGCCAGTTCACCTGTTCCGATGCGGAGAATCCTCTCTTTGTTCCTCTTTAAAAAAACATCTAGCTGGCTCCACAAATCTTCCAGGTTGACATTAACTGTGATCAGGGGATTCGATAGATAATGCTGAAGAATACAATAGCTGCAGTCAAGAGGACAGTTAAGATCTAAATTTATAATATAATAGTTACAGCCAATGTAACCAGGAGTGCACGGACAGGACTTAATAAATTCTCCTCTCTGGGAAGTTAGTAAAAGTACCTTTTTCCCCTGTTCTATTACATCTCTCGAAATTCTCATATTTTCAAGAAGACTTGTGGTATCTTCTAAAACCTCTGTAGGAACCTGGCCTATATTTTTCAAGACCCTCTGCGTTAAAGGAAAATTTAAGCTTCCCTTTTCTATATAGACTCTTTGAGGAAAGTATTTTGAATTAAACATCGTTAGTTATTTAAATTTAAATATTTCAGAAAGCTCCTCTCTGGAGGCTAGTTCCTGAAGCTTGTGAAGGCTTGCTTGAAGCTCTTCTTGATCTTTAAAGTTAAATTTGACAAAAAAATCTTCTTCCTCAAAAAAGGGAGAAGGATTAATCTCGATCTCCCGGGGCCACTGCAGCCTTTTTAACAAAGAATTAAAAGAATCGGTCCATGTGGAAAGAGCGGGATAACGCTTTTTCTTCAACAATAGACGGATATTATCCGCTTTCTGAAGTGGCGACAATCTTTTAGTGCCGAGAATATCAAGAATTTCCTTTGTTTTGAGAATCTTTTCAGCAGACACATCATTTTTCTTTGAGATTTCCTGAAGGTCTTCGAGAGTTTTTTTTCTTTTATTCTGGCTAAGAGGTAAAAGTAAAGGCAGAAGAAGCTTCCTCTCTTGAGGCGTAAATCCGGCAAGTAGCTCAACAGAAGGGAAAGACATATTCTTCTCGTGAATGACTCTTTTTACTTCTGGTTCTAACTGAGAGAAAATCAAGTAAGAGTCAAGCAGGGATAAGGTTGAAGGGATGTTGAGCAGAGGCATATAAAAACGAACGATCCTTTTCTCCTCCTCACCGAATTTTTTCAGCTTGTTTAGGATTTCTGCTTTCTCCAGAAGACTGAACTTTCTTGTGGCTAAATTCTCATAAAAAGCCGTTAAAAAAGTTTTCAGATCATTTTCTTCTTCAATCACAAAAACAGGAAGAGGAGAGAGAGAAATCTTGAGGCATGCCAGCACCCTTTTCCATCCTGAAACAAGAATACAACGCTCCCCTCTGAAGGTGACAAGAGGAGGAGAAATGATGCCTACCTTTTTTAGAGAAAGGACCAGTTCTTCCAGGGAAAAATAATATGAAATCCGGTACCTTTCATCCTTTAAAAATATTTCTTTTAGAGATAAATTTTCTTTTTTCATGCTTTTTATTCTAATTGAATTAAACATTAAGAGTAAACACTAAAAACACCGGGGGCAGACTTCTAAAACTTCAAATGTCTCCTGGTTTAAGGCAAAAAGATTAAATAAGATGGTTCTCTTCCATTTTGTGTGGGCAAAACATGTCTTAATAGATTAATAGAAAGTGTTCGGGGATGGACGAAGCGACCTTTGAAGATTTAGCTTCCCTGAATTGCGCTTCGAGGAAACCCGACAGAGTCGGGCGGCGAGTATGTATAAGCTCAGGCCAGTGGATTCAGAAAACACGCAACTTTTGCCCCAGCGAGTCAAAAGCTGCTCGGTTTCAGGCTTCGCTCCCCTCTCCATCCCGGAGAGGAACCATGCCCGCTCTGCCTTCAAACGGTTTTTTTCACCCACTGTCCTTCGCTTATGCGTTGAATAGACTGATGAAGGGATGGCGTGAAAAATCTGAACGGGAGCAAGACCATTCACGAATACTTTATGATTATTACCCACACAAAATGGAAGAGACCCAACAAGATTAAGGGTGCTTCTAATGGCTTGTCTCATGCTTTTTTTTCTGTTATCTTGAATTATCGGAAATGAAAAAAAAACTTTACGAAGAATCAATTTTAAAACCAAAACCCATAAAAGATTTTGTGGGCAAAAATGTCGTTTATATCCCATGCGACTCCCCTTCACGGATTCTTCAAAAAACCATAAAAAAATCAGCTTCCAAAGAAAAAAACACAGGTTTTGGCTATTTTTATCTTTTAAAGAACAAAATTATCCTTTATTTATCCCTGGGTGCTCCTTCAGCCATTCTCTCGTTAGAAGGACTTGTTGCCTCCGGAGCTCAAGAGATTATTATACTTGGATTTTGCGGCTCTCTTAATCCAAAGTACAAAATAGGTAACGCTGTAAGTATTTCAAAAGCCCTCTCAGAGGAGGGAACGTCAAAGCACTATTTCTCTCGAAAAAGAATCTTTTATCCCTCTTCTACTCTAAAAAATCGAGTAGAAAGAATTCTCCATTCCATGAATCTCCCCTATCTCAATGGGGCTCTTGTCTCTACAGATGCCCCCTATAGGGAAACAAAATCCTGGCTGGAGGAGAAACAAAAAAAAGGAATAAACTGTGTGGACATGGAGGCTTCAGCTGTTTTTGCTCTTGCCAAATATCACAGCATCCAGGCTGCGGCTCTGATGATAATCTCTGATGAACTTTCAAGCGGTGTCTGGAAAAAAGGATTTCATAATCCAGAGCTGGAAGAAAACATAAAAAAATATTTTATTCCGTTTATAAATTAAATTTAAAATTCAAGAAAAGCAGAAACAGCTAAAGAAAAAAAGATCCATCCCTCTATTAAGTAAAAGGAGTGCTTTATGAAGCCAAAAGTACTGATAACAAGGAACATTCTGCCCGAAGCTCTTGAGTATTTAAAAAAACACACAGATTATGAAATAGGTGCAACAGACAGAAACTTAAAATAGGAACTGAGCTGCTGCAGTAGAGTTGGTATTCAGATTGCTTTTATTTCCTTTATCCTGTTTCCTTGCTGTATCCTTCCAAGTTAAGAGGCTCATTCATGCTTCCGCTTCTGAAACCAGCAAGGTCTAACGTTATGTAGATATATCCAAACTTTTTAAAGTTTTTAACAACTTTGGTTCTTTTCTTCTTCTCGATTATTTTCGAAAACTCACTCGGTTCTATCTCGATCCTGGCAGTTTGACCATGATGCCTGACCCTGACCTGCACAAAGCCCAATTCCTTAAGGAACTCCTCAGCTCTGGCAACTTGCTTCAAACCTTCCGGATCGATTTCTGAATAGTAGGGAAAACGGGAAGAAAGGCAAGCCATAGAAGGTTTGTTCCATGTGGAAAGATTAAATCCTTTTGAAAGCAACCGGATTTCATTTTTCCCTAACCGCGCTTCCTTCAAAGGAGAACGGATGCCCAGTTCTTCCGCTGCTTTCAGTCCAGGTCTAAAATCAGCCGTATCTTCATAATTGGAGCCATCCAGGACAAAAGGAATTCCCTCAGCTCCCGCAATATCTTTAAGCTTTGAGAATAGTTCCGTCTTACAAAAATAACATCTTTGTGGAGGATTGTTCGCAAAATCAGGATTCTCAAGCTCTTTGGTTTGAATAACACTATACCGAATATTCATTTTCTGAACGAATTTAATGGCGTCTTCTCTTTCTCTCTCAGGATAAGTTTCTGAGCTTGCTAAAACCGCTAAAACATTCTCACCCAGTACATCCTGGGCAACCTTCAAGAGGAAAGTGCTGTCCACCCCTCCGGAGAAAGCCACCAGGACTTTATTCATGTCTTGAAGAAGATCCTTCAGTTTTTCATATTTTAACAGTGTATCCCGGGGAATTTTTTCGGTTTTTATTTGGCTTGTTTTACTCATGCCTATAATCACTCTTAATTTTTACTATTTTTTCTTTGAATTTTTTCCTGCCTAAAAATTAAAAAAACTCAAAACATTTTATTTTTTTCTGCTCTTGTTCAGCTTTTTTATATTTTTTTTACTTCCTTTACAAACTCCGGGACGATCTCACTCTCTTTCAGGCGGCGATATATCTTGCCTTTTTTAAAAAGCACCCCGACTCCCCGTCCGCAAGCTACTCCGATATCTGCTTCTTTAGCTTCACCGGGACCATTAACCATACATCCCATAACAGCCACAGTATAATCACTTTTAACAGAAAAAAGGCGTTTTTCAATCTCTGTGACAATTTTAAAAAAATCAACTTCGCACCTGCCGCAGACCGGGCAGGAAATAATATTGAGCCCGTGGGAGCGAAGGCCAAGACTGGAGAGAATAAGAAAACCGACACGAACCTCTTCTTCAGGAGGTGCAGTAAGAGAGACTCTTATGGTGTCCGCCAGTCCCAGGTTTAAAAGAAGAGCCAACCCCACTGAGGATTTCACTGACCCGGGGACCAGACTCCCTGATTCCGTAATACCAGCATGGAAAGGGTAATCGACTTTCTCTCCAAGAAGCTTATAAGCTTCGACTGTCCGGAGAACATCGGATGCCTTCAGGGATATTTTGATAAGCGGAAAGTCCATCTCCTCCAGAATTCCCACATGTCTTAAAGCACTCTCTACCATTGCCTCTGGAGAGGCGCCACCATATTTCCTGATTAAGCTTTTCTCCAGAGAGCCTGAATTCACACCGATTCTTATAGGCACAGCACGGTCCTTTGCTGCCCTGACAACTTCTTTCACTTTTTCTTTGGAACCGATGTTACCTGGATTTATGCGTAAAGCGTTTATCCCCTGCTCGAGGGAAGCCAAGGCTAATCTATGATCAAAATGTATATCAGCTACAAGAGGGACTAAAACCTGCTTCTTGATCTCTCCTAAAGCTTTGACAGCTTCTCTGTCAGGAACAGCAAGGCGGACAATCTCACATCCTGCCTTTTCCAGTCTCTTTATCTGAGCGATGGTTGCTTTAACATCCCTTGTATCGGTCTTGGTCATGGATTGAACAACAATAGGAGCTCCTCCCCCGATAGGCACGCGGCCGATTTTGACCTGTCTTGTCTTTCGCCTCATAAAAAGTGGCAAACAGGAGGAAGGCTTACTTCTGCCAGGGACATTTTGTCTTTTTGTTCCCATTTATTTCCAGAAAAGGAAGCTCTCCCACCCATTGGGAAGTCTCCTGGCTATATCATTCAGAACCACAAGTGTAAGCAGGACTATAAACATGGCAAATCCAATTGTCATCAGGACCTGTTTAACTTTAGGGCTAAAATCTCTGCGGAATAATCCCTCAAAACCCAGAATAAATATCTGTCCACCGTCCAATACCGGAATCGGAAATAAATTAATTATTCCAAGCTGAAGACTGATAAAGGCAATAAAGCCCATCAAGGCAAGAAGACCTGCACGGAAAAAAGTAAAAGACCATTTTGCAATTTCTAGGGGGCCCCCAACTTGCTGAGCAGATGCCTCTCCAACGATTAAGTCTCTTATAAAATTAACAAGAACAAAAGCAAGTCTCTTATTCTCTCTGACACTTCGAGCTATGGCAGAAAAAAATCCATATCTCTTAAAAACAGATTTTACAAAGGTTGTGAGTCCTATTATCCCGACTTCACCCTCTAGCCGGGGTGTAACATGGAGTGTTAAAGTCTTGCCTTCCCTATCAACAAGAAATTCAAGTTCTTTCTCAGGATTTTTCTCTATGACCTCAGTAAACTGATGTAAATAGACTGGCTCTCCGTTAACCGCCAGGATAACATCTCCCAGTTTTAATCCGGCTTTTTCAGCAGGGTAGTGAGGTGTAACTTCGATAACTTGATTCAAGATTTTTCCAGAAAAACCAGCCTCACCCCTGTCATATCTGGTTTTACTCTCAGTCATAAGCGGAATATAAAGAATTTCCTCGTCTCTCCTGACTTCCACAGTAACCAGTCTCCTCGGTCTGGTTCCAATAGCTATATCTACGTCACTCCAGGTCTTTGTCTTTCTCTTGTTTATGCTCAGGATCTCATCACCAATCCTCAAATTTGCCTGTTCAGCAGGAGAACCAGGCTCTATCCAGCCAATAACAGGTTTTTGTCCCTGATGTTCAAAATATGTGACCCCAACCATGCCGATAATAGAGACCAGCACTAAAGCCAGAAGAATATTCATCAAAGAGCCCATAACCAGGACTAAAAATCTCTGCCAGCGTTTTTTTGCCATAAAATCACGGGGATCAGGCTCCTTTTCCTGGTCAAAAGCCTCCTCGCCGGAAAACTTAACAAATCCCCCCATCGGTACAAGGCTGACCCGGTAATCCGTTTCACCTTTTTTAAAACCAAAAAGCCTTTTGCCGTAGCCCCAGGAAAATACTTCCACTCGAACCCCAACCAGCTTTGCCATAAAAAAATGGCCTAATTCATGGACAAAAACAAGGATGCCAAATACAATTAAAAAAGCTAAAAGAGTTCCTAAAGTTGTACCCATATCAAGTCCTTTCTTTTAGTAGATTCCGGGTTTTCTCCCGTGTTTCCCGGTCCACACAAAATATATCCTCTAAATTTTCGACTTCTCTCTTTTGATGATTTTCTACTACCTCAGCTACTACATCTGAAATTTCTGTAAATTTTATTCTCTTATTGAGGAAAGCAGAAACTGCCGCCTCATTGGATGCATTAATGGCTACAGGGTAGCTCCCTCCTTCTTCCAGAACAAATCGAGCAAGCTTAATTAGCGGAAATTTCTCAACATCCGCCTCAAAAAATTCTAAAGCCTTTATCTTACTGAGATCCAGAGAAGGCATCAGGGAATCTTCTCTCTCAGGATATGTTAAAGCATACTGGATTGGAACTCTCATATCCGTAGGACTGAGCTGAGCCAGAACAGAACCATCGTGCATCTCAACAAGGGAATGAACGATACTTTGCGGGTGAATCAAAATCTCCAACTGATGAGGCTCCAGATCAAAAAGCCAGCGTGCCTCTATAAGCTCCAATCCTTTATTCATTAAAGTCGCTGAATCAATCGTGACCTTTTTCCCCATCTTCCATCTGGGATGATTAAGGGCTTCTTCAAGAGAAATATTCTCCATTTCCTGGTGAGCCCTCTCAAAAAAAGGCCCTCCTGAAGCAGTCAGGATCACTTTCCTGACATCTTTTATTTGTTCTTTAGCCAAGCACTGGAACACACCGCTGTGCTCACTATCAACAGGAATGATTACTGCTCCATACTCTCGGGCTGTAGCTTTGATCAAATGACCTGCAACAACCATAGATTCTTTATTGGCAAGGGCAATTTTTTTCCCGGACTTTACAGCAGCAAGAGTTGGCCTCAGTCCATTAATACCAGTTATGGCAGAGACAACGATATCACAATTTTTTAAGCTGGCAACCTCTTCTGCTCCATCCTGGCCAAAAGTGACCTGAATGGACTTTGACTTGTGCTTCCGCCTGAATTCCTCGGCATCCTCTTCTCTTTCCAGAGACACAATTTCTGGCCTGAATTTTTCAACCTGCTCATCAAGCAGCTTTGTATTGCGGCCTGCTGCAAGCCCCACAACCTTGAATCTGTGATTGAGTTTGTTTATGACATCAAGACTATTGCAGCCGATAGAGCCGGTTGAACCCAAAATTGCTATATTTTCCATTGTACTTAAAACTTTGTTCTTTCTTCTCTATTTCCAAAAAAAATGAATAAAATAATAGAAAAAAGGCGTAGCTAAAATAAGACTATCTATCCGGTCTAAAAATCCTCCATGACCAGGAAGCATGTTTGAGGAATCTTTCACTCCCACTGCCCTTTTAAACAATGATTCAAGGGCGTCACTAACCTGTGCTACAACATTTACCAAAATCCCACACAGGATTGCTTTCCAGAGGACAACGTCCTTCAGTAAAAATTGCTGAACAACCAGCGCTCCCAGACATGCAAATATAAGCCCTCCAATACTCCCTTCCCAGGTCTTGCGGGGGCTGGCTATAGGGACCAATTTTCGCCGTCCCAAGAGTTTTCCTAATAAATAAGCTCCCGTATCTCCAAAAAAAACAACAACCAGAAGAAAATAAATGTAAAATGAGCCTTCTTCCTCTCTTATAAGAAAAGTGTGATTTAGAGTAAAGCTCAAGTACAGGGCGCCAAAAAAAGTCAGGGCAATAGATGAGGAAAAAGAGACAAGTTTCTCAACTTTATTAATGGAGACGATAAAATACAGAGCAGAAAGGAGTAAACACACGGAGAAAACTAATGCAAGAGAAAGTCTTTCAAAATAAAAGGAAAAACTTAAAATTAATGCCAAAATAATTCCGAATACCCTCTGGGGAAAAAGTTTTTTTCCCTGAAATAAGTTGTAGAACTCAAGAAGAGAAGCCAATATCAAAATCTGCAAACAAAGGAAAAAGAGCAGTGATGGCATAAACTGAATCCATATAAATGTCAAAACCAGGAGTACAATAGCTGTGGGCGTTCTTTTTCGAAGGCTCATTTTTTCAAGATAAACAGAGGGATTCCTTTATGGATTAATAACTTTACTCTCATTTTGAAGGATTATCTTTAAACAATCTATACCTTTTTGTTTTTAGGAAAATATATCTGAGACTTTCTCCTTTAAGCTTTTTCTCGGATTAAGCTTCCCTTCTCAAACAGGGCAGGCAGAGAAGATCTAATTAAGATCCTCATGGGGATAAATATCTCCAAACCTCCTTTCTCTCTTCTGGTAATCCACGAGTGCTTGAAGCATCTGCTTCTTCCTGAAATCCGGCCAAAAGACCTTGGTGAACCAGATTTCAGAATAGGCAATCTGCCATAATAAAAAATTTGAAATGCGAAGTTCACCACTTGTTCTGATGAGCAGATCAGGGTCAGGGAGATGATTTGTATATAAATATTGGGAAAATCTCTCTTCATCCAGAGAATTCATATCAAAATCCTTCTCCTCACATATCTTTCTAACTGCGTCCATAATTTCATCTCGCCCTCCATAATTAAGAGCTAAAATTATCGTTAAGTTATTATTATCTTTTGTCAACTCTTCAACACGCTCCAACTCTTTCTTTACAGACACAGGGATTGCCTCTCTCTGTCCAATGACCTTAAGCCGGAATTGATTTTTAACAAGGACCTTATCCTGCTTTTTGAGATAGTCCTCCAGAAGCTTCCACAGAGTTGCCACTTCTTTTTTTGGCCTTTTCCAATTCTCTTTGGAAAAAGCATATAGAGTTAAAAATTTGATTCCCAAACGAGCACAAGTTTCCACAATTTCGCGTACAGATTTAGCTCCTGTACGATGACCTTCAATCCGAGGCAATTTTCTCTTTTTTGCCCACCGTCCGTTGCCATCCATGATGACAGCCACATGCCGGGGAAGACGGGAGAAATCGAGCTGATTTACCAGCAGCTCCTCTTCGCTGCCGGATTTAATGAAATCTTTGAGGTCCTCGCGCATAGGTCAATTATAGGTACTTGCTAAGAAATTGTCAAAAAGTATAGACCTAGTTCGCCATATCTGGTAATCTATCTATCTGAGGAAAATTCAGGAAGAAAATGTGTTTAGGAATACCAGCTAAAGTCGTAAAAATCGAGGAATCGAATTTTGGAAAAGTGGATTATTTAGGAACAAAGGTTAAGACAAATCTTTCCCTTATTGAAGACGTCAAGATTGGAGACTGGGTCATCGTTCACGCCGGATTTGCCATCTCTAAGTTAAATGAAGAAGAAGCCAAAGAAACCCTCTTTATGCTCAGAGAACTCGCCAGTCAGCAGGCTACCGAGAATAAAAAAAATAATGTAGAGGCAAGGAGAAATAATCAAAAACAGAGAATATAAAGCAGAAAAACAGAGCCTGTCCCGTCTATCTATCCTCCAGTTTCCAAGTATAAATGGTCATTCTTCAAAAAAATGCAAGAATTCAGAGATAAAAGAGTAATTCAAGCACTTCTTGCTGAATTAGAGAAAAAAACACGAGCACTTCCCTCTTCTATCCGCATCATGGAAGTCTGCGGAACCCACACCATGACTGTACACCGGTACGGTTTAAAAAAACTTCTTGAAAATATAGGCGTGGAGATGATCTCCGGTCCGGGATGCCCGGTATGCATCACTCCAAATGAAATCCACGAGGCTGCCATAGAGCTGGTCACAAAGAAAAAAAACTTTATTCTGACTACCTTTGGAGACATGACAAGGGTACCCTCCAGAAAAGGTTCTCTCCAGACAGCGGTTCCAGCTTCAGGATCAGTGGTCAAAATTGTATACTCCCCAGAGGAATCACTGGAGCAGGCAAGGTCAAACCCAGAAAAGAATGTTGTCTTTTTTGGAGTTGGATTTGAAACCACAATCCCTACCATTGCCCTAACTGTCAGAGAAGCTTTTTTTGAAGGCCTTACCAACTTCTCGATCCTTTCCGCACTATGGCTTATTCCCCCTCCGCTCAAAGCTATTGTGGAGGCAAAAGAGATAGCCATTGATGGCTTTCTCTACCCTGGACATGTGAGTACGATTATCGGGGAAAAACCTTATCAATTTATTGCAGAAGATTATGGTATCCCGGGAGCCATTGCCGGTTTTGAACCCAGTGATATGCTCCTCGGCCTCTCTTCAATCCTAGACCAGATACATCAAGGGAAGGCAATGGTTTCCAACGAGTATTCAAGAGTGGTTAGACCAACAGGCAATCCAAAAGCCCTGGCAGTCATGGAAGAAATGCTGGAAACCAAAGATGCTTACTGGAGAGGCCTGGGTCTTATTCCTCTTAGTGGTTTAAAACTCAAAAAGAAATACTCAAATTATGATGCTGAAAGCAAATTCAACCTTAACATAAAAGGCGGAAGCGGTGACCTTCCAGGCTGCCGATGTGGAGAAGTCCTGCAGGGCGTAATCTCCCCCCCTCAGTGTTCCTTATTCGCTAAAAAATGCAATCCAAATTCGCCCTATGGGCCATGCATGGTTTCTTTTGAAGGAGCATGCTTTGTCCATTACAAATATAACAGAGGCTTAAAATGAAGAAAAAAATCAGCTTAGAGCTGGGCAGCGGCGGTAAATTGATGAGAGATTTTATCGCTCAACATATAGTAAAAACTTTTAATAATCCTTTCCTGGATGAACTCTCAGACTCAGCCCTTCTCCCCCGGCAGATCGCTTTTACAACAGATAGCTATGTGGTTGACCCGATCTTTTTCCCAGGAGGAGACATCGGCACTCTCTGCATAAACGGTACTGTTAACGACCTTATTGTTTCAGGAGCTGAACCTAAATATATATCTCTTTCTCTTATCCTCGAAGAGGGGATGTCCTGGGAAGAGCTGGAAAAAATCCTCAAGTCCATAAAAAAGTCAGCAAAAAAAGCTGGCGTGGAGATCACTACAGGAGATACAAAAGTAGTCAGACGCGGCCAGGGAGATAAAATCTACATTAACACGTCTGGCATAGGAAAAATCCTGACCAAGCCATCAATAAAAAAAATCCGACCCGGTGATAAAATCATCTTAACGGGAACCCTTGGAGAACACAGCCTTGCTGTGATGCTTGCCAGAGGAGATTTTGGACTGGAATCAACAGCTAAAAGTGATTGTGCCCCCTTAAACTTCCTCCTCCCTTTCTGGAAAGAAGGCGTTCTGTGGATGAGAGACATCACTCGCGGGGGCCTGGCAACAGTTCTATGTGAACTCGCAGAAAAGACAGACTTTTCTCTCTTGATAGATGAGGAAAAAATCCCACTTTCTCGAGCTGTAAGGGGAGCAACAGAACTTTTAGGAATCGATCCTTTCTACCTTGCCTGTGAAGGGAGGGCTGTCCTTTTAGTCCCGAAAAAAAAGGCAAATGAGCTCCTTGAGAAAATAAAAATGGATCCCCTTGGCAAAAAGGCAAAAATCATAGGAGAGGTAGAAAATAAAATAGGAAAGCCTGGAGAATTACTTCTCTCGACTTGCTCAGGAGGATTAAGGCTTCTGGAACCCCTGACTTCAGAACTTCTGCCTCGAATTTGCTGACTTTTTTAGGCTACTTCCTGCCGAAAGAATAATATTCAAAACCCAGTTCCCGGACCTTTGCAGGTTCAAAAATATTTCTTCCATCTACAATAATGGAATTAGCCATAACTTCTTTAATCTTGTTTAGATCCAGTTCTCTAAACTCATCCCACTCTGTGATAATTAGCAAAACATTGGCTTTTTCCGCTGCTTCGTATGGAGATTTGGCGTAAGATATCTGTGAAGGTTTTTCAGGAAAAACCTTTTTTACATTTTCCATGGCTTTGGGATCATAAAGGCTGAGGGATGCACCTTCTTCAAGAAGCCTTTTTATGACTTTAATACTCGGCGCCTCTCTTATATCATCAGTCTCTGGCTTAAACGAAAGCCCTAAAACAGCAATCTTTTTGTCTTTTAACACCCAGATGGCTTTTTTGATCTTTTCCACAAAAACATCAATTCTTTTTAAATTGATCCTATCAGCCTCTTTTAACAAATTCATGTTTACACCCAAATCTTCTCCGATCCGGGAGAGAGCTCTTATATCCTTGGGAAAACAGGAGCCTCCATAGCCAAGACCTGCCCTAAGAAACTGACTTCCTATCCTCTCATCAAGTCCCATCCCTTTAGCTGCCAGCTCCACATTTGCATCTGTTTTCTCGCAGAGCTCGGAAATAAGGTTGATGTAGGAAATTTTCAGGGCTAAAAAAGAATTGGAGGCATGCTTGATGATTTCTGCCGTATCAATGTTTGTAACAAGGAGCCGGTCCTTATATTTTTCATAAATTTTAATCATAATATCTTTGGCTTTCTCCGTTTCCACTCCTACAATGATGCGGTCCGGATTGAGAAAATCCGAAACGGCCGAGCCTTCCCGCAGGAATTCAGGGTTTGAGGCGACATCAAAAGTTTTATCTTTTTTCTTGTATAAATCGATAGCTCTTTTAATCCACATGGATGTTTGAACAGGCACTGTGCTCTTTTCCACAACAACTTTATAATCATTCAAGTTTTCAGCAATCCTCTTCGAAACTCCTTCAACATAAGTCATATCAGCGCTTCCATCTTCTTTTTGAGGTGTATTAACACAGACGAAGAGAACATCTGAGGACTGAATGGTCTCATCCAAATCAAGACTGAAAGAAAGATTCCCTTTTTTGAGATTCGTCTTCAACAAATCCTCAAGACCTGGTTCGTAAATATGGGCAATTCCACGAGATGCTTTATCAATTTTTTCTGAAACCACGTCTGTTCCTATAACATCATGACCTAATTCAGCAAAGCATGCTGCACTCACAAGCCCTACATATCCTGTGCCAATAACTGCTATCTTCATGACTTCTCCTCTTAAAAAACCACCAAACTCACAGGAATATTACCTATGGTCTATGTGGTTTGTATTTCTCTAATATTTTTCTAAATGCCGGTCAAGCTTTAACGACATTTTTTTTCTTCTTTTTTATGGCATTTCGAGTATCGATGATAAGGGCCGAATTTTTTGCTATCCATTCAAAGTTATAGGCTGAATGAGCCGTTGCTACGATTACAGCATCAAACTCCTTTAATCTTTTCTCGGTTAAAGCTACTGATTTGAGTTTTAAACCAGGGTAATCTCTGTATCCAGGAGATTGAGGCACATGAGGATCATTGTAAGAGACTTTAGCTCCCTTTCCCTGGAGAAGGCTGATAATCTTTAGCGAGGGGGATTCTCTCTGGTCATCAACATCCTCTTTGTAGGCAATTCCAAGGATCAATATCCTGGCTCCTTTTATAGACTTTCCTCTACTGTTTAAGGCTTCAACCGTTCTGGAAACAACATAATAAGGCATGAATGTATTAATTTCTCCTGCCAGCTCAATAAACCTTGTCGGATAATCAACCTCTTTGGCTTTCCAGGCTAGATAAAAGGGATCAATGGGGATGCAGTGTCCACCATAGCCCGGGCCAGGCGAAAAGGGCATAAATCCAAAGGGCTTGGTAGAGGCTGCTTCAATCACTTCCCATATATCTATTCCCAAACGTTCAAAAATCAGCTTCATCTCGTTGACCATCGCTATGTTGACAGAACGAAAAATGTTCTCAAGCAGCTTTGTGGCTTCGGCAACTTTTGTTGATGAGACAGGAATTGTTCTCACAACAACCTGGTCATAAAGAGCTTTAGCCACACGCCTGCATTTTTGAGTAATACCTCCTACAACTTTAGGAGTTTTTGCGGTTGAGAAGACTTCGTCCCCTGGATTTTCCCTCTCTGGAGAATATGCAAGGTAAAAATCCTCTCCCACTTTTAAACCTCTGGCTTCCAGAAGAGGAAGCATCTCCTCCTCCGTTGTGCCGGGGTAAGTAGTGCTCTCCAAAATAACAAGCTGGCCTTTTATAAAATTTTTAGAAATGACTTCCGTTGTTTTCAGGACATAGGAAAGGTCAGGATTTTTATGGGAATCCAGAGGCGTTGGAACACAGATAATAATAACATTGATCCTGGAGAGAGCTCCAAAATCTTTCGTGGCTAAAAACTTTTTCTCTTTGAGAAAAACTTTTAATTCTTCTGCGGCAATATGTTTTATATAACTTTTCCCCTGATTCAACATCTTGACTTTTTTTTCATCAACGTCAAATCCAAAAACTTCAAATCCTTTTTTTAAAAATGTTAAAGCCAGAGGAAGTCCAACATAGCCCATACCGATAATGCCAATACGGGCTTCTCTGTTTTCAATTTTTTTTTCTAAATCCATTGCGTTCCTGTTCATTCTCTTCTAACTCTCCCTGTACCAGCGTATAGTTTCCTCCAGGCCCTTATCAAACTGGACTGCAGGCTTATACTTTAATATTTTCTGAGCTTTTGAGACATCAGCAAAGGAATGTTTGACATCACCAGGACGCGGTTCGCAATAAGTAGGAGGGATTTCCTTTTTTAATATTTCGCTAGTTTTTGCAGCCAGGGAATTAACCGTTGTTCTCTCTCCGCAGGCAATATTAAAAATTTCACCTGAGATGTCCTGAGTTTCTGCCGCCAAAATGTTAGCTTCAACCACATTAGCTACATAAGTAAAATCACGTGACTGCTCCCCGTCGCCAAAAATAACAGGCTTTTCTTCCTTAATCATTTTAGTAATGAAATTCGGAATCACCGCTGCATACTGGGAGAATGGATCTTGACGAGGCCCAAAGATATTAAAGTACCTGAGGCAGATTGTAGATAGGTTAAAAATCTGGCTGAAGACAAGACAGTACATCTCTCCGCCCCGCTTGCTTATGGCATAAGGAGATAAAGGAGTCCCTTCAGTGCCTTCTTTTTTCGGGAGCCTGGGGTCGTCTCCATAAACAGAAGAAGAGGAGGCAAAAACAAACTTTTTGGCTTTTGCGTCCCTGGAAGCAAGAAGAAGATTTAAAGTCCCCTTGATATTGATGTCATTAGTCGTGACGGGGTCCTTTACAGAACGTGGAACAGAAGGCAAGGCTGCCTGATGCAAAACAAAATCCACTCCTTCTGCAGCACGCGCACAGACCTCAGAATCCCTTATATCGCCCTCTATGAGTTCTATCTTATCAAGGAATGAATTAATGTTTTCCCTTTTTCCTGTTAAAAAATTATCAACAATCCTGACTGCATGCCCTCTTTTGACCAGTTCTTCGGTGATATGCGAACCGATAAAACCTGCCCCGCCGGTGACTAAATATTTACTCATTATTTTCTCTTTTTATATTTAATTACTGCCTTGTATTATATATTAAGGGCTTGATGAATCAAGCCCCTACATAAAATGGGGACAGGCCCCATTTTATTCCTACATATGAATCAAGCCTATAAAATGTCATTGCGAACGAAGTGCGGCAATCACACAACTAAACTTTTTATTCTAAATATCCCAGATCGTTTAATCTCTGAATAACCTTATTTGCACTCTCATCCAGTGTTTCCTTATCGGTCTCCAGGAAAATTTCAGGACTCAGCGGTTCCTCATAAGGATCTGAAACGCCGGTAAACTCTTCAATTTCTCCATTAATAGCTTTTTTGTACATGCCTTTAATATCCCGCTCCATACAAACCTCAAGAGAACACTTGACGTACACTTCTATAAAATTCCCGATTTCCTTGCGTGATTCAGCCCGTATCTCCCGGTAAGGGGAGACAAATGACGTCAGGACCGCAACACCATTTCTCGTTAAGAGCTTGGCAACAAAGGTTACCCTTCGAATGTTTTCATCCCTGTCTTCCTTGGAAAAACCCAGGTCTCGAGTCAGGCTCTGGCGAACAATATCGCCGTCCAATCTTTCAACCTTAAGGCCTTTCTCCTGAAGTATCTCTGCTACTTTATCTGCCACAGCAGATTTCCCTGAACAGGGCAGGCCAGTAAACCATAAAGTAAATCCCTTCTGCTCCGTCATGTCAGTTCGCTCTCCTTTGCCTGTATAATTTATCATCTACAGCTTTTACCATCTTATCTAAATCCAGATTTTTGTCCTGAAGGAAACGATGGATTTCTTCCAGATGCTTCTTTGGGCTGGAAAGGATTTTGTTGTAGTCTACAAACAGCACTTCCATATCCTCTCTTTTTCTTATCTCTGTTTTTGTCCTGTTGTTTAATTTGTTAAACACCTTCTTCGTTTCCTCTCTTTTCTTATCCTCCTCACCCATCATTTTCTCCATGGAGTCCAGGACTTCATCTATGTTTCTATCCACATAGATAACTCTGTACTTTCCGGGAAGAAGGGATTGAAGTCCATACGCTATTACCTTCAAAACTTTCCCCTCAAAATCAAAAACACTCTCTGGACAATCTCTCAATTTATCAATGATGCTTTCCACTTCCAGGTACCCTTTTGGATTATTTTCATCCGGCTCCCTTTTTTTATCAGTAGCGATAGGCATTCCCCCTGCTTGCAGAATTTGCATCACCATCGATGTGCCAGACCGCGGTAAGCCAGTAACAATTGTAATCGGCTTCATTTATTCACTCCACAAAAGGATTATCGTAACTTAGTATGATCTTCGCTACTTCTGGCCGCATCAATTCAGGCGAAGGAATCTTTCCTTGAATCAGTATTTCTCTAATCTTGGTTCCACTGAAGTTGATGTGCTCAGAAGGAGGGTGCGGACAAGTTTTTTCATTAACCACAGAATTACACTTCTTACAAAAAGAAAAGGATTTAAAGAATAATGGAACAATTTCCAAATCAGGGAATTCTCCGAAAATATCCTGAGCTGCATAGGGATGATAGTAATTTCCAACACCAGCATGATCCCGTCCGATGATAATATGTGTACAGCCGAAGTTTTTCCGGATTATGGCATGAAAAATCGCCTCCCTGGGGCCCGCATACCTCATTTCCATCTGAAGGATGACCACTACCGCCCTCTCCTTCAGATAATAATTTTTGATGAGTTCATCATAGGAGGCAAGAATTACCTCATCCTTAAAATCTCCTTTTTTCTTGCGCCCTATGACAGGATTAACAAAGATTCCATCGGTAAACGTCAGGGCTGTTTTCTGGACATATTCATGCCCGATATGAGGAGTATTCCTCGTTTGAAAACCAACAACTGTCCTCCAGCCTTTCTCCTTGAAAAGAACCCTTGTCTCTCTTGGCTTAAGCTTATATTTAAAAAAAGGTGTTGGAGATTCCTGGATAAGATCGATCTTCCCGGCAAGGAGAACATCTTTCATATTATTAATCTTAGCCACACCTGGGTGTGTTGCGTCTGTAGTCTTAAAGACCTTCTCTGCCAGTTCTTCTTTGTCATATTCATATTTCTCTTCAAGATGGAGTAATGCTACCGGCTGGTCGCTCTCATTGATTAGTTTTACTCCCTGACCGATATTTAATTTATCTGCCTCTCCCCTCTCCGCATCCAGGATAATGGGAATGGGCCAGGGAAGGTCGTTGGGAAGCCTCATATGGTTTAAAACATTCTGGTACTCCCTCTGTGTCATAAAACCTTCCAGGGGGCTGAAGACACCAAATGTTATGTTTTCCACATCACTAACAAGTTCAAAATTTAGTTTTAGAGAGGGTAAAAGCTGAGCTTTTTCCAAAGCTTTTTCTTTCTCATCTCCTTGAAGAACTCGATTAACAAGTTTTCCGCCATGAGGCTGAATCATCTTTCTCTCCTGTTTAAGTTAAAAGTCCTGATATTGAATTAATAAGAAAGGAAAATATTGCTATGTCATTTCCTTCCTCGTAACAACATCTCATTCTATCTCTTACTCTTTGTGGGCTTGATGAATCAAGCCCCTACAGGAATAATGGGGCCTGTCTCCAATGAATCTCAATCAATATACCCCAGTGCTCTCAGTCTTTCCTTTACTTTTTCTTCATCTTCTTTACTTAGCTCTTCCTGACCTGCTTCTTCCTTTGACAGACTTTCTCTTAAAACTTTTGTAATATAGCTCGAGACAGATTCAATTTCTGAGCCTTTTATCTTTTCCTCTATTTTTTTATACAAAGAAGCGGGAATTGATATGTCTGTAAACTCTTTTTCCATTTTTTTCTCCTTATTAATATAAAAGACCCATCTCAAACCCGGGCTTGATTTAAATTAGATATATACAACAGCACACTCATTTTTTCAAGTAACCAATAGGGTCAGACTTCAAAAACTTCAACTGATTAAAAAATGGGGCCTGTCCCCATTTTATTAACAATGAACTTCTGTTGACCTCTGGTAACTTGACAAATTCAGTCCTTTGAGTTTTAATTTACCTAAAATATGAGAGAATATCCCTTCCCTACTATCTAAATAACTAATATGGAGAAAATCGAACACCCTTTTTTCAGGAAAAACTCTTTTTCTGGAGTTCTGGATAAAAATCTAAAAAAGCTCGAAAAAAGACTGGGCATCTCCCTCTCTGTACGAGGTGAAAGCTTGTTTATAGATGGAGTTCCGGAAAAGGTTGAATTCGCAAAATCCTACTTTAATAAAATGAAAGAGTTTGAGGAGAAGGGACATACTCTCAAGGAAGAAGATTTTCATATCGCGCTAGATCTTTTTGAAGAGGGCCGCACTCCACACCTGGAGGACATCTCCCTGGCAGAACCTCTTAACCTGTCACGTAAATCTGTCACTCCCAAAAGTCTTAACCAGCAGGAATTTATTCAGACTATTAAAACTCATGACCTTGTCTTCGGGATAGGACCCGCAGGAACAGGAAAAACTTACCTGGCTATGGCTATGGCTCTCTCCTTCCTCCAGAATAAAACTTTCAGCCGCATCATCCTTACACGGCCTGCTGTAGAAGCAGGCGAAAAATTGGGATTTTTGCCAGGGGATATGCAGCAAAAAATTAACCCTTACCTGCGACCTCTTTATGATGCTCTCTTTGACCTGGTTCAGACAGAGCAGGCTAACAGATTGATTGAAAGAGGTATTATAGAAATTGCTCCTCTGGCTTACATGAGAGGAAGAACTCTTAACGGCTCCTTTATCATCCTTGATGAAGCCCAAAACACCACAAAAGAACAGATGAAGATGATCTTAACTCGTTCTGGCTTTGACTCCAAAATGGTGGTCACAGCCGATATCACCCAAATAGACCTGCCTCAGCCCAAAAAGTCTGGCGCTCTTCACTCCATGAAAATTCTCTCCTCAATAAACGGGATAGCATTTGTCCATTTCACAGAAAAAGATGTTGTCAGACATCCGCTGGTTCAAAAAATCATAAAAGCCTACCAGAAAGCCGAGGCTAACTCTCGAATAGAGTAAAAGCCAAAAAAATGAACTCAATATCCTTTAAGAACCTTAAGTTTTTCACAAGCTCTAAGCCTAGTTCAAAAAAACAAAAGAACAGCATGACTCCCTCTAAGGAAAAGAAAAAGTTAAATTTCTGGCAGAAACTTATTCAGAATCCTTTTATATATCTTTTCATTTTTGTTGCAATTATCGCCTGGCTTATCTCGTATCTCCCCACAAAATCTCTGCCCAACCTCATTGAAGGAGAGATCGCAACTTCAGATGTCATCGCTCCCGAGGATTTGACTATAGAAGATGAAAAAGTAACTGAAAAAAGAAAAAAAGAAAAAGCCGATGCAGTCTTGCCTGTTTATACACTCGACCAGAATGTTTTTTTGAACATTGAGGAACAAATTCGTGATTTTTCCAACTCGGGACGAAGCTTCATTGAGAAGCCTGTAACAGCAAAAAGGACAGAAGAATTCCAAAATGACTTTCTAGAGAAATACGGCCGTGAAATTCCTAATAAAGACTTAAGGTCTCTGATAAGAAACAAATTTCCCGCAAATATAGAAGAAAGCCTGATCAGCCTCATCGGAAAAACATTGGCTCAGGGAACCTTTACATCAAAAAACCTGTTCTTCCGACAAGAACAGGAAAGAGGTTTTACTCTACTTGAAGGCGAGTTAAGCGAAAGGACCGTAAAAGTCGAGGAAATCCTGGATATAAAAGAGAGCAAGGAAAAAATTGCCGAAGAAATAAACGAGCTGGAACTTACGCCAAACGAGAAATCACTACTTTCCACACTATCCAACCTCTTCCTTTCCGACAATATTACATACAATCCAATAGAAACCGAATTACGAAAGGAACAAGCCCGCCAAAGCATTGAAACTGTCTTTTACACCATAAAAAAAAGGAAAGTGATACTCAGGAAAGGGGATGAGATCGATAATGAAACTGTCGAAGAAATCAAACTCATAAACCAGAACCTCCAAGCCAAACCGAGCTGGCTCATTAACTTTACAGGGACATTCCTTCTCTATGGCCTTATTTTCCTCACGCTCTGGTATTACCTGAAATCGCTCCTGAAATTTAAGATGGCTCTAAAAAATTTACTCATGATGGGCATTACTTTAATCCTCAGCCTTCTCTTCTACAAACTCTCTATTTTCCTGGCGAGTATTTTTAGCGAAAATTCCAATTTTCTCCTGTTGAATAATGTCGAAAGTTACAAGTATGCCTTTCCCTTTCTATTCGGTGTTCTTCTCTTTGCCTTTCTCACAGGAAACCAGCTCGCCTTGATCTATACAATTATTAACAGTTTGCTTGTAGGCTATCTCTTCAAAGCAAACTTCTATCTTATGATTTTTTGCTTTATAGGGGGCCTTTCAGCAATCTATGGAATAAGGTATTACGGAAGACAAAAGAGAACCTCAACATTCCGTGCAGGGATTTTTCTGGTTGCCCCTATAAATGTTTTTATCATCATCACTATTCATCTTATTCGAGAAAAATTCGGCTCCTTAGATATCTTCACAAGCGAACTATTCATGGGGCTTGCAGGAGGAATCTTAAGCGCCTCATTAGCCTTTCTTTTTCTCCCGGTCTTTGAAAACACTTTTGGATTTCTCACTCAATCCAAGCTCCTGGAGCTTACAAACTCAGACCTCCCTATTTTCAGGCAGATGGCTATAGAAGCCCCCGGTTCGTACCATCATTCCCTTATCGTTGCAACCCTGGCTGAAGAAGCCTCCGAAGAAATAAAGCTAGACCCAATGCTGGTCAAAGCCTGTGCTCTTTACCATGACATAGGAAAAATTAAAAGGCCGGAATACTTCATCGAGAATCAAGTCCAGAATCCAGACATGCACAAAGATCTTAAGCCTAGCATGAGCACTCTTGTTATCATCAATCACGTCAAGGAAGGAGTGGAACTTGCAAAAAAATTAAAGCTTCCAAAAAGAATAAGAGAAATCATCGAACAACATCATGGAACTTCCCTGGTGAGATATTTTTTCCAGAAAGCAAAAGAAAAATATGACCTCGGAATGCAAAAAATAGGCGAAGAAAGCTACCGATACGCAGGACCAAAACCCAAAACCAGGGAAGCTGCTCTTATCTTGCTCTCTGACTCAGTGGAAGCTGCATCTCGGAGTCTTAAATCACCCTCTCGCACAAACCTGAAAAGAGTAGTAACTGAAATCTTCAATAGTTATTTAGAAGACGGGCAGCTCGATGATTGTGATTTTTCCCTCAGGGAGTTAAGAGCAACCGCCTCTTCCTTTCTTACCACTCTTGATACAATCTATCATCCTCGAGTTGAATATCCTGGTTTTGACTTTGAAATGAAACAAAAGAAAAAGACTGAACAGAATAAGAAACCTAATGATAGAAATCATAAACCAACAGCATAAATACTGGCTCAATCCAAAAAGATTTAAGGATTTATTGAAAAAATTAGTCGAATACTACAAACTAAAAGATCCGGAGGTGGTTCTAGTTTTTGTGGATACAAAAACCATTAAACAATTAAACCTCAAGTTCCTGAAAAAAAACGCTCCAACAGATGTCTTGAGCTTTCCTCTCGGGGAAAAAAGTGTAAATGGAAAATACTATCTTGGCGATATCGTTATATCTGTTCCGCAGGCCTTCAAGCAATGTTTCTCACAAGAACATGGCCTGGAAAAAGAACTGGAGCTCCTGACAATTCACGGCTTTCTTCATCTCATCGGATTTGACCATTCCGCTGGAATCGAAGAAGAAGAAGACAAAATCAGGAATCTAAAATAAACGCAATGAATGTTGTTACATTGTCATGGCGAGCGTCCAAAGGGAGCGCGGCCATCTCTTCAGAAAAATGAGATCGCCAGGTCGCTTTGCTCCTCGCGAAAACACAGAAATTAATACGTTTATATTAGTATTAGAAAACTGAAATGGAAATAGAATATTTAAAATGGGCTGGATTCTTTTTAAGTTTCCTGGCTGCATTTCTATTTTCCCTTTTTCACATATCATTAGCTTCCTTTTCAAAAATTTCTCTATCCCGTTTTCTTGAAGACAAAGAGAAAAGTTACCGCCTAAAAATTCTCGATATCTATGATGAGATTAAAATAGCAGTTGGATTTATGAGGATAATTTTTCTCCTCGCTTTTCTGATTTACCTTTATATAATCTTTCCCAATCTGAGATTTTCGCCACTCTCGTTGTTTCTGATCTCTCTGGCTTGCTACTTCATCCTTTTTGATTTCCTGCCCCGACTTCTAAATGCAATTGGCAAAAAGAAAATCCTTGGTTTTTTTCTCCCTTCCTATAGGCTCCCCTATACTTTGGCTTATCCCCTGCTGCTTATAGCCAGGATCACAGCTTCACATGAGGAGGAGGATGAAATACGCGAAGCTTCGGACGAAGAGATCCAAACTTTTATCGAAGAAGCCAAAGAAGAAGGCATTATCGAAAAAGAAGAAGGTGTGCTCCTGAAAAGTGTGGTTGAATTTGGCGATACAATCGTCCGTGAAATCATGACTCCCAGGGGAGATATTGCCTGTATCAATAAGGATTCAACCATAAAAAAACTCAGAGAGCTGGTTATAAAAGAGAAACATTCCCGCGTGCCAGTCTACAAGGATAGGATAGACAATGTTGAAGGAATTGTGATTGCTAAGGACCTGCTCGAGTATGCAAGCGACAAACTCAAGAATGATTCTATCGAACCTCTCATTCGGCCGGTTTACTTCGTTCCTGAATCCATGAAAGTGGCAGAGCTCCTCAAGGAATTCCAGAAAAGAAAACAAAAGCTGGCCATTGTAGTTGATGAGCACGGAGGCATGTCAGGCTTAGTCACCATGGAAGACCTTGTAGAGGAGATTGTTGGAGAGATCCAGGATGAATATGACATGGAAGAGGCCCAGATTACAGAAAAAGGTCCTTTTGATTATGTTGTATCAGGAGAAACAGAAGTTGAAGAAATCGAAAAGCTTTTTGATTTAGAATTGGCTGAAGAAAATTATCTCACGGTTGGGGGATTGCTCACGCATCATCTTGGCAGACTGCCCAAACAAGGAGAACACTTCCAGATTAAAGGATTATCTATTGAGATTCTCGAAGTTGACCAGAAAAGGATAAAAAAACTAAGAATAAGAAAATAAATGAAAGTTGGTTATGCGGCTTTAATCGGACGGCCAAACGTTGGAAAATCCACCCTCCTCAACAATATGCTGGGGCAAAAAGTAGCAATTATCTCTAATAAACCCCAGACGACAAGAACCAGCATCCTGGGAATAAAAACCACAGAAAAAGGACAGATCATCTTTGTAGACAACCCGGGAATTCATAAACCACTACATAAACTAAATAAAAGAATGATGAACTTTGTCTACTCTTCTCTTGAAACATCTGACCTCATCAATCTACTCATAGACGCCACAGAGAAGTACGGGCATGGAGACCAGTTTGTCATTGATATATTAAAAAATATTTCAACTCCAATTATCTTACTGATCAATAAAGTGGATATCGTAAGAAAGGATAAAATCCTTCTTATCATTGACCAATATAAAGACCTTCTGAGTTTTAAAGAGATCATTCCCATCTCAGCTCTAAAAGGAACTAACGTAAATGTCTTCGAGGATATAATATATGAGAATCTACCTGAAGCTGAAAAGATATATTCGGGTGATGAAATATCAGATCAATCCCAGAGATTTCTTTTATCAGAGATTATCCGAGAAAAACTCCTCAGCCATGTAGAGCAAGAGCTTCCTTTTTCAACAGCTGTTTACATTGATACAATTGAAGACATTCCGGAAGATTCTCCTCCAAATACAGACTCAGCAAAGAAAAAGCAAAGGAAATACATTAATGCCCATATCTTTGTCGAGAAAGAAACTCACCGGAGAATTATCATTGGCAAACAGGGACGCATGATAAAGAAAATTGGCACCCAAGCCCGCCTTGAGCTTGTGAAAATCCTGGACGCTCGCATCTATCTTGATTTATGGGTAAAAGTCAAGGAAAATTGGCGTGACGCAGCCGATGTCCTTGATTTGATCGAACGCCAATAATAAAAAGAACCAACCCTTAATTATTGACATTAACCCTGATTGATGCGAAAATTTGACTCCCCTTTTTATGGTGGGCGTAGCTCAACTGGTTAGAGCACTGGACTGTGGATCCAGAGGTTGGGGGTTCGAGACCCCTCGCTCACCCCTTCCATCTTCTTCATTTTCAATGGATTAGCTTGGACTGATTTTCTTGCGTCACAGATACGTCACAACTTTTGTCCTCAAAAATGTTGTTCTAAGGGCTTTATTTGCAGGAAACATATATATAATTTATTAATATAATGAATATATTAGCGAAGCGCGACTACTTTCTCTAGATGAAACAAGAAAGACATCTTGACAACGCCAGAAATCAAGACAAAACCCTGTTCTTCATGCTCCTTTTCAAAGTTTCTATTTCTTAGCCTAAAATCCGATATTCCAGCCTAAAGAAACGGAGAAGTCCGGAGCCGATTCCGTCAATCCTAAGGAAGCATTGAGCATCAGGCTTTTCTTTGCATCGATCCTATAGGAAAATCCGAATCCTAAAAAGGAAGGAGGAGCTACCTCACTGATGATATTCGTTGACCCTGAATAAGAAACAAGGAGTGCATACTTACCACCAGACAAAGGCTGGCCAAGAGCAATGCTATAAGACACCGTATCCTTCAGTTCAAGATCAGGAAGGTCGCCAAGCATCCAGTAATACATATCCACGAACAAAAATGTTTTTCCCAATGCCTTCGAAAGGGATAATCCGCCGCTGTAATCCCATTCTCCTGTCCCAAAGCCTTTCTCGATGCTGGCCAAAGGCAACTTTGCTTGAACAACGAGCTGGACAGTGGGAAATAATTTGCTCTCTTTGAGAAGCCGAAGTCCCAGAGATACCGTGGGGTCGCCTATTCCAAACTGCTCATAATCGACAGGTTCAGGAAGGATGACCTCCTGGTTTTTACCCTGCCTTCCACTGACCTGAGTGTGCTCTGAGCCTCCTGAAGGGAGTATTCCCACTCCACTGTAGGATACATAAGGAGTACTCTGGAAGATCACTGGGATGCTCGCAGAAAGATTCAACCCTTCTGAAGAGAAAGAAAATCCGTTGAACATAAACATGCTGCTGGTTGTCTGATCGAAAATGTAGTTTCCTCTCGCATACTGTATCGAACCCGAGTAAGCAACAGTACTGCCCCATACTGGAGGGGCAACGGTCTGGGCCAAAAAGATGACCCAGGCCGTTACCAATGCTCTTTTAAAAATAGTTTCCCAGCGTATTAGCATCTAAATTTCAGCCACTGATACTGAGACGGTTGGTCACTCTTTCCATGATCTTGAGCATCTCTTCCATATCTTCAGCTACGTTCTCCATGCGCTTCTGAAATTGGTTCATGTCTTTCTTCATGTTACGGATCTGCATGAGTTCCTTGTTCTGAATCATCTTCTGCCATTGCTCCAGATTCTCCTTCATTTGTCCGGCCATGTTTCCCATAGACTCTCCCATCTTATGCATGGTGCGGTGCTGCTCCATCATCCGACCTTGTACTTTTTCCATTCTCTGTTCAAGGTTTTTGACCATTTTCTGAGTCCGCTCCATGATTTTGTCCATCCTCTGCATCATGTTCTGCATCTTGGCCATCTGCTGTTGTTGTTGCTGCTGCTGTTGTTGTTGCTGTTGCTGCTGGGCTGCCTGCTGTGAAAATGACACAGAAATGATAGCAGCTACCATGGTCATGACCATAATGCCCCTGAGAGAAAGTTTGCAGAAGTTCATGTTGCCTCCTTTTTTAAATTTAATCATGTTAACCTCCTTTCAATGTTTAGGCAATCATTAAAGCAAAAAACGTGCCAATTATTAACTTATTGAATATAAATAAGTTATAAAAAACATATCCATATGAAATCCGACAATATTGTAGGATTATCAACAAAATTGTAGGATAATAGAATAAATTTTTTGCCCTCGATTTTAACCACTTTTTCTTTCTTCCCTCTTTCTGTTATCTAAAAAGTTGAGTAGACCGGGAAGTTTCACCCCGGCCCCTCTCAAAACCGTACGTGAACCTCTCGATTCATACGGCTTCCGCCATCCAAATTTCATGTTCTAACACCAAAACTCCAGGGTGCAAACAATTTATAATTAGATTTGCAGACATTTTTCAACCACCTCTTTGCTGTCCTTATTCTGTACCTGAACTTCTTGTATTTGTTCCGTATCCATTTTAATAACCGTACATTAAGATTGTGGAAAATCTGTTTTAGTATCCTCTTCCTATATCTGCCATAATAATTAATCCAGCCTCTTACCTTCGGATTTATCATCTCCGCAATGTCTTCAATACTCATTTTCGTCCGTCGATGAATTTTCATCTTTCTCAGTTCCCTTACCATCTTCTTTAAAGCCTTCTTACTTACTGCCGGTGTAAAACTTTTGAATCTTCTCCCTTTCGGCGATCTTGCGGGCCATTTTCAACTCATTGCTGAATCGCTCTAAGGTTTTCTCATCTGAAGCTATTTCTGGCTTTATGAGCTTAAGTGCTACTTCCTCTTTCAGCTCTTTATCGAGCACTCTTTAGACATTCCCCATACCTCCTTTCCCCAGTTCCTCAATAATCTGGTATCTTCCTGCAAAGGTTGAGCTTGTAGTTAATTCTTCAGTAGGTGTTTCGAGAGTCTTTGTTGGAGATGCAGGGATTTCTTCTGAAGAAGGAAGAGTGGTTGCGCATTCACCACAAAATTTCTGGGTGTCGGGATTATCAGTTTGACACTTAGGGCATTTTATTCCCATTGTTTTCCTTATGCTTACTTGGCAATAGCATAATAATTAATGAGGGAAGTGTCAAATCAAATATAGACCCCTCCCCACGTCACAAATACGTCATAAAAAATGCCTAAACCTGCCTAATTATGGATACGGATGCCTAAATGAAAGTGAGGATTTTTCAGGGATAGAACTGGTGCACCTGGGGGAATCTGATTCCGGAGGTTGGGGGTTCGAGACCCCTCGCTCACCCCACTGACCTGCCTCCCTAATATCGGTCTAGGAGTTATGTTAGAATTTTCCTGGACAACCAGAAGATATCGCCACTACAGCCATCTTTTTTGCCTTTAAACAGGAAAACTGGGTCACCGGGCAGGTGGACTATGTTGGTGGTGGGAATAGAATGTAATATACTATTATTTTCAATTTTTCGGGATGACCTGATATTTGAAAGCATTTGAAAAAATTTTCTCTAAGCGAGACAATAAACTGAGATTACGATGTCAATAGATTTTTTATTCATCGATACCCTATTCATATTTTTCTAATGTTATTTTATACTAATATAAATAGAGAGAATGAAGTTAATGAATGATGAGTACAGGAGGAACACAATGATTAAGCGAATCACTGGAGCTTCTATTTTTCTGATTTTCATCTTGACTTCCGGGTGGTCTGCCCAGCAAAGCAAGAGATCTCTTTCCCTGGAAGATTGCATTGTCGGCGCCATGAAGAATAATCTTCATATTGCCGTTGAAGTTTTAAACCCGGAGATGGCGGATCTCTCCGTATCCCGGGCAAACGAAAAGTTTATGCCTTTTTTTTCTATCGATTATAACGACCAACAGACTAACTCGGCTTCTTATTCCTGGATTGATGCAGCAGATCAAGTCAGTTCAACGCGTACAGACTATATAGTATCTTTGAATCAAACTATTCCGACTGGGGGGGCATTCAGCGTCTCTCTCAGTTCATACATAAATGAAACCAACAGGAGGTTACAGACCATCAATCCCAGGTATGGAAGCACTTTAGCCTTTGACTTTACACAGCCTCTTCTGAAAAATTTTGGGTTTAAGATCAGCCGCAGAGAGATCATCGTGGCAAAGAACAACAGGGAAATTTCCGAGAATCAGTTTCAACAAACTCTTCTGGATACCATATACAATGTTGAGGTGGCTTATTGGATTTTGGTGTACAGCATCGAAAACCTGAAAGTGCAAAGGCAGTCCTTACAATTAGCTCGTGACCTGATGGAAGAAAACCAAAGGAAAATCGAAGTGGGAACAATGCCTCCGATAGAAATCTATACGGCTCAATCTGAAGTGGCTACCCGGGAAGCCGACATCCTGGCAGCCGAAGCTTCTGTCAAGAACAACGAAGACCGGCTGAAAACAATCATCAACCTGTCTACCTCTGAAGATGGAAAACGCATAGAAATTTTACCTTCCGACAGTCCCACTTTGGAAAAAAGAGAAATAAAACTCGAGGAGGCTCTGGTCACGGCTCTTGAAAACCGGCCAGACCTCAAGGTTATGAGAACATATATAAAGACCCAGGAGTTTAATGCAAAATATGCAAGGAATCAGCTCCTCCCCGAATTAAACATCCGGGCTTCCTACTGGACTCCCGGGGTTTCAGGAGACCAAGTTTTGTACCAAGACGACAATCCTTTCACCAATGTCATAGTGGGAACAGTTCCGGGGAAAACCACTGATGCGCTTGAAGAGGCTCTTCGCTTCAAGTACGACAATTGGTCAATCGGATTGACTCTGAATATACCATTGAATACTATACTATCGAGAGCCGAGTACGCTCGGGCAAAAATCAACCTGGAGCAGGCTTTTTTAAATTTGAAAGACCAGGAGCAACAGGTATTCTTGGAAATTACTACAGCCGTAAGAACAGTCGAGACCAATTACCAAAGAGTCCAAGCCTACAAAGCGGCACGCGAACTGGCCAGAAAAAAGCTGGAAGCGGAGGAGGAGAAATTTAAAGTTGGCAAATCCACAAACTTCTTCCTCCTTCAGTATCAAAGAGATGCCGCGGATGCCCAAAGCGCTGAACTGAAGGCAATGGTCGATTACATTCTCTCGGTGGCTCAATTGGATAGGGTTTTGGGAATAACTTTTCAGACTAAAAACATAAAATTTTCTGACATCGCACTGAGATAAGGACTGATTTTCATCATGTATCATCCAAAACCAATGATTGATGCAGATAAAAAAACAGGCACAGGAGTCGTTATCAGGGCGGAAAAGATCAGGGAGGTAAAAGGTGAAAAAAAGAAAAGTCATACTGATAGCTATCGCCACCATTGTTGTGGGACTGGTCGGCTGGCAGATCTATCAAAAAGCTTTTAAATCCAGCCAAGAACCAGGCATACAGAGCCAGGCAGCGCCTGTGGCTGTCGAGATTACAGCTGTTAAAAAAGCCACGATTCGGGATTATGGGAACTTCACAGGAACTCTGGTTCCCAAATCTCAATTCATGATTGCCCCTAAAATCTCAGGAAGATTAAAAAAACTCATGGTCAATATCGGGGACAGAGTCACACGCAACCAGTTGATCGCGGAACTCGATGATGAAGAATACAACCAGCAGGTCCGCCAGGCTGAGGCAGATCTGCAGGTGGTTCAAGCCAATCTCGAAGAATCGCTGAGCTCGTTGAATGTGGCCGGGCGGGAATTGGAAAGGATCCAGGAGCTTCACAAAAAAGGCATATCCGCCGATTCTGAGCTCGATGCGGCAAAAGGCGCGTTCACAACACAGGAATCCAGACACAAGGTTGCCCAGGCTCAGGTGGCGCACAGAAAAGCAGCCATTGAAGCAGCCAAGCTTCGTCTCTCCTACACGAAAATAAGAGCCACATGGGAAGACGGGAGCAGTTCCAGGGTCGTTGGAGAGAGGTTCGTGCATGAGGGAACCATGCTCACAGCCAATGCCCCAATCCTCTCAATACTTGAAATCAACCCATTGCTGGCCGTAATCCACATTACCGATAAAGACTACTTCCGGATAAAAAAAGAGCAAAATGCATTTATCAGCACGGATGTCATCCCCGGTAAAACTGTATCCGGTAAAATCGTCCGCATCGCACCTCTCCTCCAAGAAACCTCGAGGGAGGCAAGGGTCGAAATCGAGATGCCCAACCCGGAGGAACTTTTCAAACCCGGCATGTTCATTAACGTCCAGGTTGAGCATGCAACCAATGATGATGCAACCGTGGTCCCGTTGAGTTCTGTCGTCAAACGGAACAATCAACAGGGAGTCTTTTTAGCAGACATGGAAAACAAAATTGCCGAGTTTGTTCCTGTTAAGGTTGGCATTTCCAACAGTGAACTGGCAGAAATCATTGATCCTCCCTCATTCTCTGGCTTTGTGGTGACTCTGGGGCAGCACCTTCTTGCCCCTGGAAGCCCCATCATCTTGCCGCAACCTTCCTCTCCGAAGGACGCAAAAGACAGCATCACGCTGAAACCAGGAGAAAAAAGATGAAGATATCACAATTCTCGGTATATCATCCGATCTTCACGGTCATGATTTTTTTGATCGTGATTATTCTCGGCCTCGTCTCTTTCACCCGACTTCCGATTGACCTTATGCCCGATATCACCTATCCCACTCTTAGCCTTTCTACCTCCTATGGCAATGCAAGTCCTGAAGAAATGGAAGAGATAATAACCCGACCGATTGAAGAAGCCTTGGCTGCCGTACCCGGTGTGGAAGAAATCTCATCCACCTCTTCTGAAGGCAGCAGCAGGGTGCGTGTTTCCTTCGCCTGGGGGACCGATCTGGAAGAGGCTTCAAACGATATTCGAGACCGGCTGGATCGGATAATTCGTTCTCTTCCGGAAGACCTCGAAAGGCCAAGACTGCGGAAATTCGACCCTGCAAGCTTCCCGATTCTCATCATGGGCGCATCTTCTGACCTGGATTCTATTCAAACAAGGCGCATCATCGATGATCAGATAAAGTACCGTATCGAGCGAGTGCCAGGAGTGGCTTCCTTGGACGTCTGGGGAGGCCTCGAACGCGAAATCCACGTCAATCTTGAGCCAGATAAAATCAAAGCACTCGGGCTGCCTTTAGACCTGATCCTCAATAAGATAAGGTCTGAAAATGTGGATGTGCCTGCCGGTACGATAGAACGAGGGAACTATGAGGTTCTCATCCGCACTCCAGGTGTATACACGAACCTTGATGAAATTCGCAACACTGTGGTTGCCATCAGGGATGGTGTTTCGATTCAAGTCAAAGAGATCGCCACAGTCGAGGATTCCTGGCAAAAGGTCAGGCGGATAGTCCGTGTTAACGGAAAGCAAGGAATTCGACTCTCGATAAGCAAACAATCAGGCAAAAACACGGTAGAGATCGCTAGAGCTGTCTTGAAGGAGATAGAGCGCATTCGGCAAGACATTCCTCAAATAACCCTCGTTCCAATCATAGATACATCCAAGTACATCCAGAGCTCGATTTCAAATGT
>JADHWO010000095.1 GCA_016783445.1 Candidatus Aminicenantota bacterium | reverse complement strand
TTAGTAAAAGGAGGAAGAATCATGGCACTTCCAGAAGAATTCCTTACTACCTCCACACTTTTTACTCTAGGGGGATCAGCGACAGCAGTCTGGATCATAACAAGTGCGATAGGCTGTCTTTTTGAATCCCAAAAGATTGAAAAAATTAAGAAATGGATTGGACTTATCTTATCCCTTGCCATTGTATTATTTGGAGTAACTTTAGTAAAAGAACCGACTATGCTGACCTGGGTTGTTGCAGTAGTTAATGGATTTCTCGTTTTTCTAACCGTTCTTGGTTTAAATACAGTAGTGTCAGCAAGGCTAGTGAGAGAAGAAATGCGTAGATTACATACTAGAGATGCAAGAGTCGATGGGAAGAAAACGCGGGGAAGATTTCGTGAGAGATGGTTGTAATATTTTAAATCCCTCAAGCTAAACTGGAGAATTTAAAATGCCATCATTTAGTCATTCGAGGATAGGAAAATATGAGAGTTGTCCCTTGCAGTACAAATTTGCCTATATTGATCGAATAAAAGTAGTAGCAGAAGACACAATAGAGACCTTTCTCGGCTCAAGAGCACACGAAGCGCTTGAGAAACTCTACAAGGATAAACGGTTTGAGAAATTGATGTCGTTGGAGGAATTGCTTGAATACTACAACAAGCTGTGGAAAGAGAATTGGAAGGATACGATCATTATTGTAAAAGAAGAATATACCCAGGAAAATTACAGGAAAATAGGGGAGAGGTGCCTCACCGATTATTATAATCGACACAAACCATTTGATGAGGGGAAGATTATCGGGCTGGAAACAATGGATTTTTTGCCTCTGGATGATGAAGGAAATTATAAGTTCCATATCCGGATCGACAGGCTCATGGACATGGGTGATGGTTTGTATGAGGTGCATGATTACAAGACAGGTTCTTCTATGCCCGAGCAGGAAGAGCTTGATGAAGACAGGCAGCTCGCCATGTATTCTTTATGGGTCAGGCGGCGTTTTAAAGACTTCAAGAAAGTCCGTCTTGTGTGGCATTATTTAGCGTTTGATAAAGAGGTGGATTCTTTTAGAACCAAGGAGCAGCTTGAAGATTTAAGAAAAGATGTGATGGAGGAGATCAGAAAGATTGAAGCAGCTGAAGAATTTCCTGCAAATGTCTCAAGGTTTTGTGACTGGTGTTTGTATAAGTCTATATGTCCGGAGTGGCGGCATGGAGAAGAGTTAGAAGAGAAGCCAGAGAATGAATATCTCAATGACCCTGGTTTGAAGCTGGTTGATGAGTACGTGAGGATTAAGGGGGAGCTGGATGAACAAAAGAAGGAGGCTGAGGAGAAACTGGAGAAGCTTAAGGAGGCGTTGATTGTCTTTTGTGAGAAAGAGGGGATTTCAGTTGTTTTTGGCTCTGATAACAAAATTTCTGTTAAGGGATATGAATATATTAAGTTCCCGGGAAAGAATACAAAAGAGAGAGAGGAGTTGGTTGAGGTTTTGAGAGGTATTGGGAAATTTGATGATGTTTCAGAGCTTGATGTTTATGCTCTGGTAAAGGTTTTAAGAGATAAAGAATGGGATGAAAAGGAGCTTAAAAAGCTGAGGGAGTTTGAAACCAAAGAGAAAAGTTACAGATTGAGTGTTTCAAAGAAGTAAAAGGGGTCGCATCTCAACATTTGATATTGAAACGGGGACAGGCCCCATTTCTGTAGGGGTTTGATTTATCAAACCCACAATTTGTAATGTTTTTGCAAGAGTAGTGCAACAATCTCTTTTTATGTAGGGATTTGATTCATCAAACCCACAATACATTTGACATTTTATTCTGTAGGATGAAATGGGAGTAAAAAAAATACATTCTTATCTTCCAAAGCCAATCATTCCTAATGTAGAATATAGTAATGTGCACGAGAGAGGAGTATAAAAATGGCAAAGACAATAATTCAAGATGCGATAATTTTTAAGAATGGCGATTTCATTAACGGTCGGGTACTGAACAAAATTTTTAATATTAAAACTTCTTATGGCCCAATCGCGATTAAACGAAAAGAGGTTGCACATATACATATGAGGGGCACTCAGTTTACACAAGATGAAATTATGACCTTAGAACGGAATAAATTTACAGGTATCCTTCAGGAAAAGATTATTGATGTGAAATTACAAAGCGGACAGGAATTAAAAATTGAAAAGAACAAAATTCTCACTATAATGATGCTCACAAACTGAGCCTTCTGATAATTAGCACCTCACTTAGAGAGAAAAGGAGTAGATTTTTTTGGATTTAATTCTGGTATCAATTTAAAGAATTAAAATTTAGGGCTTCAAAGTATAAGTTTAAACAGTCCCGTCATTATGAAAGCTAAAATTAAAGTTTTAGGAATTGCTTGCCTGCTGATATTTTCGCTGGCTTTGTCCCAGGAAATATGGCGGAAATGCATCATAGTTATTGACGGAGACACAATTTTATTAGCCGGAAATGAGAAAGTCAGACTCATCGGGGTAGATACACCTGAGACCCGAGACGAGAATAGACCTATTCAGTATTTCGGGAAAGAGGCTTATGAATTCACCAAAAGCTTGGTAGAGGGCAAGAAAGTCAGGTTAGAGTACGGCATGAATAGAAAGGACAAATATGGAAGAACCCTTGCATATGTGTATTTAGAAGACGGAACTTTACTTAATGCAGAGATAATTAAACAGGGATATGGATATTTATACAGGGCTTTCATTTTTAAGTATTTTGATAAGTTCTGGCAGTATGAAAAAGAAGCCCGGGAGAAAAAGATTGGACTTTGGGCAACTGTAAAAGAGCCGGAGCTAAAAGCAGCCGGTAAGGGTGAAGATACAATTGTTTATATAACTAGGACCGGGACGAAATATCATAGGGAAGGATGCAGCGCATTAAAAAGAAGCAAGATTCCAATAACTTTGAAGGAAGCAAACGAAAGGGGATATACACCTTGTGCTCTATGTGATCCTCCAAAAATTAAGAAAAAAAAGGGGTCGCGTCTCAACATTTGACATTTCTGACAATATCTAACTTTTCTGAAAAAGGGAATAGGCCACTTACTCTGTCATTGCGAGAAACGAAGTGACGCGGCAATATTTTCATTGAAGTGGGTTTGATCCAGATGTAGGGGCTTGATTCATCAAGCCCATATAACTGGTTATTCGTCAATAAATAATTTATTCAACATGGGTGGGTTTGATAAATCAAACCCCTACACCCCTTTTCATATACAGGTTTGATAAATCAAATCCCTACAAAATAATATGTCAAATGTTGAGACGCTACCCCTCTTTTATTGAGATGCCCCTCTCATAGGAGCTTTCCGTGCAGAGGCTTTTTATCTCTTCAATATCAAGTTTCATTTTCTTCATTCTTCAATCCTGCTAGAAGGCGGCATTCTTCGCAATGTGTCACGTTTTTTTCTTTTGCCTCTCTTCGTGATAAGTACAGAGGTGAACTGCAGGCAAGGCATCTGGCTGGTCTGCACCCTGGACATCGAATAGGCGGAGGCCATCCCATCTCCTTAAAATACTTCTGCTCTTCTCCTTTCCAGATAAATTTCGCTTCACAGTCTTCACATCTCAGGAATTGGTTTTCATACACCTTATATTTTCTTGGACTTTTAAGTCCCATGACTTTCAACACATCCTTCTGCCATTCGAGCAAAAAGCTGTCTTTCCTTGTCCATAATATATCAATCTTTCTAGAAAAGATTTCTCTTTCATCAAATTTAAACTCATTGATTAACTTTAAATGGGGAATTTCCCCACAACCTGGTATAAAACAATCCGTCGAGGTAGCAGGACAATCCTTCCGTCTACAGATTCTTCCCCGGTAGTTACGATGAGAGTCAAACACAAAAACATCCCAGCCATGAAAAATGCTGCTCATCTGGCGAGCAGCCCTGGCAACATCACCAATGCCTGAAAAGCCGCTCATTATAACTGCTAAATCACAATCTCGTGCATATTTGTCATCACTAGCTACTGACCCTGCTATAGCCACCTCTTCAACTTCAGGGAATTCCTTAACTTTTGTCACAAAAGCCTCAGCCATTTTTCTTAATTTTTCAATCATTTAAATGTTCTTTCAGCCTATCAATTTTCTAGTATAAATGAATAATACAGGTCAAGTCTTTGTTTTTCAACTTGACTTTTTGTTGCATATAACTATAATGTTGTCCAAATGGGCAACATTATTAATTGAGGCAACAATGAATATTAAGGATGACATTCTACTGCAAGTAAAAGAAAAATTTAAAGAATTATTGCCATTTAAAATAGTAAATTTTCATTTAGAACCACAGATTGGTCCTTTCCGTCCAGACTTTATAGCGGAGGTTCGGTATAAAAATAAGCGCTTTAGATTAATTGGGGAAATTATTAAATCTGCTAGTTCTTCACAGTTTCAGAATAATCTTGTTCAGTTGAAATTATATATTATGAATCGACAAAAAGTTATTCCAATAATTATAGCAAAATATTTGAGTCCACAAAGAAGAGAAAAGTGTAAGGAGGAGGGAATAAATTTTATGGATTTATCAGGGAATGTATTTTTCCAGTATGGAGAAGGTATACATATTGAACGAATAGGCTTCCCAAATAAATTTCCCGAAGTTAGAAGGAAAAGAGGACCTTTTTCCGATAAGGCATCTATAATACTTCGAGCAATGTTAAAAGAGGACAAATTATGGGGTGTAAGAGAGTTAGCAAAAAAAATAAATCTTCATGCTAGCTATGTATCTAGAATGTTTTGCGAATTAGAGAAGTTGGATTATTTGGTAAAAATAAATTCAAAAGTTAAGCTAAGGAATAAAAAGGAAATTTTAGAGGATTGGATCCATTTTTATGATTTTAAGAAAAATAAAGATTTCAAATATTTTAGCTTAGCCAAAAGACCTGAGGAAATAATTTATAAGTTAAAAAATTTAATAATTCCTAAAAGAATTATATATGGTCTTGGTTTTCATGCTGGGGCTTATTTAGTTTCGCCTCACGCTGTTTTTAATGAAGTTCACTTATATGTTTCTAATAATGAATCTTTGAATTTTTTTGTAGAGAAACTAAGATTAAGATCAGTTGAACAGGGTGCTAATTTAATTCTTGTTTTGCCTTATTATAAGCATTCAGTATTTTATGATATGAGAAAGTTAAAAAACCTCTGGGTTGTTTCAGATATACAGCTTTATCTTGATCTTTATAAATATCCCTTAAGGGGAATTGAGCAAGCCGAGCATTTACTCGAAAAAAGAATAAAAAAAATGATTAAATAGAAATGGTCAAAATATGAAAAATGATTTTAAAAAAGGATTTTTTAAGGCCCTTGAAATTTTGAAAGATTACCTCCCTGTTATAGTAATATCAGGTGGTTGGGCTCCTCTTGTTTATTATCATTACCTTCTATCAAAGAAAGAAGTTGAGCCTTTAAGGACAAAGGATATTGATATTGTAGTTCCTGAAAAATTGGCGAAGAGGAGGAATCGTACAGTAGATGAAATTTTAGCTGCGGCAGGTTTTAAGACTAAGTTTAAATCTAGGCATATACCTCCAGTTGTTTCTTATGAAGGGAATATTGAAGGTCATGATGTTGAGATAGAATTTCTAACTCATTTAAGGGGTTCAGGTAGAAATAATGTTGTAAAAGTACAAAAGGATCTTTATGCTCAAGCTCTTCGTTATATTATAGTTCTTATTGAAAATTCTATTAAAGTGAGTATAAATGATCTAAAAATGGAAAATGGTGAAATTTTAGAAGTGAGAGTTCCTTCTCCTGGAGCTTTTATATTTCAAAAAGGTCTCATATTTGTCAGACGGACACGGCGGGAAAAAAGTGCAAAAGATCTTTATTATATTTTTGATATTCTTTCAAACTGCCAAGAGCTTCGCGAAAAAATTATTAAAGAATTTCACAAATTTAAAAGAAACTATCATTCAAGATGGCTATCAAGCTTTGTTACGAATTTAGAGGGATATTTTTCGGATATATCATCAGAAGGAGTTTATCTGGTACTAAGTCAGCGCCCAGAAGGAGCTTTTCCAGGTATGAATGATGATCAGTTTAAGCAATATGTTTTTGAGGTTTTTAAAGAGTTTATTAGTCAGATTAAAAGTTTATGAAGTGAGTGAAATGAGTAAAATGAAATGAGGGGTCGTGAAATGAAGGATCGCGTCTCAACATTTGACATTCATTACAGAGGTGAGATTGCCACACTACGTTCGCAATGGCAATAAAAAGTTCCAAAAAAGGGGATAGGCCACTTACTCTGTTATTGCGAGGAACGCAGTGACGTGGCAATATTGTCATTGCGAGTCCAAAGAAGATTGCCACGCTTCGCTCGCAACAGGCTCCGCAACCACACAATTTTTATTTTGTAGGGGCTTGATTCATCAAGCCCGTATATTCCTCTTGATTGTGCAACCATTTTTCTATTAAAAACGTATAAACAATAAACATGGAATACTAAAGAGGGATAATTGACGTTTAAAAAATTCAGAATTATTTGTTGTTCTAAAAATGGAGGTAAAGTAATGAGATCGTTTTTAAAGCCATTTTGTTTCGCTTTTTTATGCTTTTTTCTTATGTTATCTCACGTTGAATCAAAAAATTGGGAAAAACAACCTTTATCTGACGATGAATACACAGTATTAAAAGTTTGTGAAGGAGTTTTCCAGTTATTCAAGAAATTCCCTGATTCAATATGGCCTGGCTACAATCTTGCGGAGCGACCATTCATTGTTTATGTGCAGGGAAAATGGGCGCTTCTCTTTAACACAAACCAGAAAATAGAAGGATTCACTTCCTGTCCCGAAGGGTGGCCGGATTTAGGAACTAATGTTCTCTTTCATCAGGGCCAGTACAAAGACCTTGTGGGGCAGCTACTTTTTAATTTCCAGGTGGGTGATATTAAGACAGTGGCTATAGGGTTTCCACAAAAACTCCCTGAGTCGCTAAAACTCCTTGAAGCGCGTATGTTTGGCCACATTGTTCATGAGGCATTTCATCAGTTTCAGCATGATAATTTTGGTGAGATTTCCTGGGAGAGAGAAGAAAGATATCCGATCCTGGACCGGGAGAATACAACACTTGCTTATTTAGAGATGTCTTTACTTATGGATGCAATAAAATCTGCCTATGTTAACAATAAGGAACAGGTTAAAGATTACATAAAGCAGTTTGTTGCAGTGAGAAATTTTCGCTGGGGACAGAGTGATCCGTTTGTAACGAGGTACGAGCAGGGGCAGGAGATTCGAGAAGGGACAGCGAGATATGTAGAGATGAAATGTATGGAACTTGTAAAAACTCTAGAATATAAATCTTCCCTCAAAGGTTTGACAAGTTCACTGGAAGATGATTTGAAATCGATCTCTATTCTTGAATATCTTATGAAAGACTTTCAGGAACGGATAACCGAAGGATCTGTTACGCCTGGAAATATGCTGCGTAACAGAATATATCCTGTTGGAAGTACAATGGGATTCCTGGCAGATTATCTAAATATTAACTGGAAAGAAGAGGCACAAAAAGCAGGGCCGGAATTCACGTTCGAACAGCTGTTCTCTCAGAGCCTTGGTTTAGATAAGGAAGAATTGAGTGATTTACTAAATAAGGCAAAAAAGAAATATGGTTATGACAAGATTTTGGCCTCAACAAAAGAGCTCATTACAGAATACAGGAATGGGTATAAAAAAGATTTAAAATCCTTTGAAGCTCAAAAGGGATTACGGATAGAGATAGAGTTTGCTTATAGGGGTCTTTCCCGTTCTCGAAGCAGTACGGGTAAAATGTGGGTTATGGATAATGGAGCTATTTCATTTTGTAAAAACTTCAGAGTTTATACTCTAAAAAATAAAGACCTGATTTTGCAGGTACATGATGCTGCTGTGTTTGAAGAGAATGAGTGGGATAAAAAGAGAAAAAAAGTAGTTTTTTTTGTGCCTGAGATATCTTCATTATCGTTAGATAACAAATCTTTTAAGATAGACGAAGACTTCCATCGAGGATTTAATAACATTGAATTTGTTGGAAAGAACCTTAAATTTAGCTACTCTAAGGCTGGAACTATCACATTTAGTAAAAACAGTTTAAAAGTAAGCCTGATAAAAAAGGGGTCGCGTCTCAACATTTGACATTCATTACAGAGGTGAGATTGCCACGCTTCGCTCGCAACAGGCTGCGCAACCACACAATTTTTATTTTGTAGGAGCTTAAACAGATGTAGGGGTTTGATTCATAAAATCCATCTCTTTTTATTTTAATATTTGTTTTACAAGAACTTCCGGTTAACCTGCCGATTCAGATAACTTGGAAATAAGTTCTTCAAAAAGTCTTTTCACAAGATTTTTTCTTCTTGCTGACCTTATCTGGCTAATAATCTTGCGTGCCTTTTTGGTCTTAAAACTTCTAGGAAGCTCGAGCTCGGGAAGAGCTCTGAAAAGACTGGATTTTGCAGGACTCAAATAAAGGAAATCTATAAGTGCTTTTTCTAGCGTAGCCATCTTGGCTATATCTTTTCCAATTGGTTCGAAACCGAAAAAAAAAGAAGGATGAACATGATGAATTGAAACCACACCAAGAGGAGTTTCATATCTCCTTGTTCTACCAATAGAAACAGCATATGTGACCGCAGGAATTTGTGAAATCATGTCGTGATAGTAGAGCGCGCTCTGGAGGGAAACATAACTTGGAAAAGGATCTGTAAGATATTCAGGCAGTGCTATAGGCTCCACCATATTCTTGAAAGCCCACAGGCCTCGACTTAAGTGAAACAAATGTCTTGCTGAAGAGAGGCGAGCGAGGAGCTTGCTTGCATGAGCATTGTTTATATTCAGACAAGCTGCAGCATCTGATGTTTGAAATACTGCCACATTCATTTCCAGGAGTTTAGCATGAACATCAACAAGCTTCATGATTAGTCCCCACCTAACGTTTCGACAACACATAATCTTATATTATCCCAGGCCTCTTCAGATTCAAACCTATGTTGATCTTCGGGCTCTAGGTATGAAATAACCTGACTCTTGAAGATGACAAAGCCCATGGAGAGGATACTTTCTTTTACTTTGTTCAAATTAGAGCGTAAGTCTTCAGGTAAATCAACCTTCTCTGCTCTGGAGGCCAGAAGGATATACAGATCAAAAATATCTCTGGCTTGCGGAGTACTTCTTGAGATTATAGCTCTTAGTTTCTGCTGGCATGTAATCTCTGCTGGATAATGATTGGCCATAATAGGAGATAGCTTGAAAGTTTGGAGAATCTCAGGAGAAATAGATTCGAACTTAATAGGATTCTCCAAACCCCGCCTTGAGAACTCTATCTTTGTAGGAAGAGGTTTTTCTGTGTAAGGAACAATCAAACCCAGTTTCCATCTCTGAGTGGTTTCTGTCTGTTTGTGTTCGGTTATGTGTTCAATCTCAATATTCCTGACTTGAAGGATATCCGTAAATGGTCTCGAATTCAGGATGCTATTAACTTTCTTACGAATAACATCGACAGATATTGATTGAACATCTAAATCGATATCTTCGGAATACCTGGGGCTCTTGAAGAAGAACCTCATATTGCATCCCCCTTTCAAAGCATATAATTTCTTATCAAGTTTTCGTACCAGTTGATTCAAAAATAGGAGATGAAAAAGTTC
>JADHWO010000094.1 GCA_016783445.1 Candidatus Aminicenantota bacterium | reverse complement strand
ATCATCTACCTTAGTAATTCTTGGATCCTCCAAACCCCTCTTCTCATAAGTCTTGAAGGGTTCCTGATTCGATGGAACGAGGGCAGGCTTTTTATCTATTTCAAATTTCTTGCCGTCTTTACTCCTTGCAATCCAGAGGCAAGATTTACCCTCCACGCCCTCAACCCTTACAAGAAGGATATATTCATTCTTATAGACCGTGGCTGCAGCATTAAAGACTGCATTACAGGGAATGGGTATGTCATTGCTCGTGATGATAGGATTTCCTATATATCTTTCGACAATCTCTTTTCCCTTTTTTCTGCCTTTTCTCATCTCGCTTCTTGAATCCTCCTCCTCAATTACAGCTTCCCCCAGATGGATGTCGATTTTTTAGAATCTTATTATAGACATCCATATGTCTGGATGCAATAATCTGCCAGGAGATATGCTTTTCGACATAACTTCTGGCATTATCTGAAAACTCTTTTGCCAGATTCTTTTCGGTCAGAATAGTTATTATTGCCTCTACCAGCTCAGAGTCGGTCCGAGCCACAAGGCCGCTTCTTGTTTTGTGAACTAAATCAGCCATGGCCTGCACATCGGAAGAGACAACCATTGGCTTTGCAAAGGCAAGACAATGAGCCATAATCCCACTTTGGGCACCTCTAAGATATGTAAAGACAGCTACATCCGCCGATGAAAGAATGAGGTCAAATTTCTCCTGGGAAAATAGTCCAAGTAAGACTTTTATTTTGTCTTTAGCAATTGAGTTAGCCACAAATTCAAGAAATTCATCCCGATAGGGAAAATCATCTGGTCTCCTCGCTCCAGAGGCTACAAGAAGAAGAGCATCATCGACTAACTCTGTAACCTTTGGGAAAATCCTGACCACTCGCTCAAAATTTTTACTCCTTCTAAGATAACCCACAAGAAGAACTATCTTTTTATCTTCAAGGCCTAATTCCTCTTTCGCTTTTGAGACAGGTTTAATCTCACGCACACCATGAGGAATGACCCAAATTTTATCTTTATGCCCAACCCGCCCAACGATCAATTCACTTTGATATTGTTCGTGAACAATAACAGCATCCGCAATCTCAACCAGAGCCTTCTCAATTATTTGCTCTTCATAATCGCACTTTTTAGGGATAGTATGGAGGGTTATTACTGTTGGGATTTGGCTCAACTTAAATTTATAGGCAAGAGGAATGACATTCATTCCTCTTTGCTCTCCAAAGAGGCCATATTCATGTTGGATATGGACCAGATCTGGTGCGAACTTCATCATTGCTTTAAAAGCTTTATGAGGCAAGTCCGGATCATCGTAATTGAATGCAGGATAACAGTCAAGTCCTTTTCCCCCCTTATGACAGACGGTATACACTCTGTTTTTGAGACTGCGCAATTTTTCATTTAAGTATGAGGAGTAGGTGGCTATTCCACAGTGAATGGGCGGATAAGTGGAAATTATTCCAATCTTCATTTATTTCTCCTAAAGCAGTGTCTCCCTTAAAGAAGACGGATGAAGAGGCCTCAGGGTGCAGCAATCAGGCTGAACAGAGCCAGATCAAGTATGATAGTAAATCACTTCTCCGATACAGGAATAATAGGAAAAAGACGGTTGTGTGTCAACAGGGTGACCGATCAACACCAGATTATGACCTTTAACAATATCTTGTTCCTGTGCAAACGTTATTTTGATTCACCCTTTATAATTAGGCCTAACTTGTTCATATACAAACTTTGCTTTCCACAAATGTAGTTAATGTTTTTCTTGCAGAATTAACATTTTTAATTTTTTATAAAAAAACGAACTTATTTCAGTTGTCAATTAGTTTGTTAGAATACACTCCATTCTAAATTCCATTTGGACAATTTTTGGACAAAATCACACAAAATGGCTCAGTTTAAGTGACTCAGGTTAAAAATAAAAACAAGGACTAGTACTTCAGACTATTCAAAATTATGCTTGAGATTATAAGCATTTGCCCTTATTATTTATAAAAAGACACCTTCTTGAAGAAGGCCATTGATAAATATTGGGAATCTCGAGAAGCGAAATAAAACACGGCGAATGAAAAGCGATGAGTCAGATAAAAAAAGAAACAAAATATCAAATCCCTGATACCACAAAAACCCTCCACAATCCAGAGCCGGATTACACAAAACCTCTATTGAAACTTTCAAAAAAATTATGCGATCGGATGCATAAACGGCTTCATTTCCTCTACAGCGAATCAGTCGCTCAATCCACGATAAGCGAACTGGAGCGAATTCTAAAGGTTTTCTATGCTCACAAACCTCAAAGACTCGCAAAAGAGGATAAAAATTTTAATCTCTCAGAACGGTTCACACAAAAAGATGTTATTTTGATCACATATGGAGATCTCTTGCGCGGTCAGGAGAACTCACCTCTAGCAACGCTTGCCAAATTTTGTGACACATATCTTAAAGGAACCATTAACACCCTGCATATCCTGCCCTTCTTCTCTTCTTCTTCTGACAGAGGATTTTCTATAACCGACTTTGAAACAGTAGATCCCAATCTAGGGTCGTGGCACGATATTGAAGACCTTGAAAATCGTTACCAGCTTATGTTTGATGGCGTTATAAACCATGTCTCATCCAAAAGCAGATGGTTTAGTGAATTTATGAATGACCACCCCTACTATAAAGACTTTTTCATCGCATTCAAATCGCGGGAAGAGCTGACCCCTGAACAGAGGAGCCTGATATTTCGACCTCGGTCATCAAGAATTCTTACAGAGTACCAGTCACTGAATGGCCCAGTCTTTGTCTGGACAACGTTTTCTCCAGATCAAATAGACCTGAATTATAAAAACCCAAATGTCTTGCTGCAAGTTATTGAGATTCTGCTCACGTATGTCCGTCGTGGGGCAGACATAATACGTCTCGATGCTGTGACCTATCTCTGGTTAGAGCCCGGAACAAGGTGTATCCATCTGGAGCAGACCCATGAAATCGTAAAACTCTTTCGTGACATCTTAGATGCTGTTGCGCCGCGCGTCGCATTAGTCACAGAAACAAATGTCCCTCATGACGAAAACATATCATACTTTGGAAATGGGCACGATGAGGCTCAAATGGTGTATAATTTCGCTCTTCCTCCCCTTGTTTTGCATTCATTCTACACTGAAAATACGACCTCCCTTTCTAACTGGGCAAAAAGTCTAAAGAAGGTCTCTGATACGACAACTTTCTTCAACTTTCTGGATTCGCATGATGGTATCGGGCTCATGGGAATTAAAAATATCCTCGAAAAAGATGAGATCGATGATTTGATTGAAAGGGCGAAAAAACACGGAGGGTTCATTTCGTATAGAACAGCAGAAGACGGGACAGAAGTCCCGTATGAAATCAATATCACTTGGTATAGCGCCTTAAATTTTAAGGGAAGTAGTGAAGACATCCCTTTTCAGGTCGAGCGTTTCATTGCATCAAGGTCAATAGCTTTTGTTCTCCAGGGTGTCCCGGGAATTTACCTACATAGTTTATTCGGAACTCATAACGACCATGAAGCCGTGGAGGATACTCAGAAGAAACGTGCAATTAACCGGACAATTGTTGATGCCGATTCAATCATGAGTTCCATGAACTATCCCCACACGAAGAAATCGCGCATTAACAGGGAGCTAGGAAAGCTCATTAAGATACGCACTGAGAAGCGGGCTTTTCATCCAAATGGAGGTCAACACGTGCTCGTCGTATCTCCAGATGTATTTACAGTCCTGAGAACATCACCAGAAATGGATCAACATATTCTAACGATAACCAACGTGACGAGCAGAGAGAGCCAAATTGAAATCTCACTTTCAGAGATCAATTCGTCTGAATCCAGATGGTATGATCTTATAGAGGGGAAATCGCTTTCAACTGAAAATCAAAAGTTGACTATCACCCTGCGACCTTATGATATCATCTGGTTACAGCCATCCCGTGAGGTGGAGTGAATAGTAAAAGCGATGAGTTTTAGTGCCAATACCTGTAAAAAAAAAGTGGACAATATAACCTCAATTTTTCCACTGCTTATATAAAATTTAAAGCAATGAATATTATAAATCAAAAAGGTTGAACAATGAAAAAGATCGGCATTTTAACGAGAGATTGTTCTGGGATTAACACGGCTATAAGGGCGGTTGTCAGGACCGCCTGCCATTACAACATGGAGATTTTAGGAATCCGCAGGGGGTATGAAGGCCTGGTAAACGGGGAGTTAGTCAAACTGGATAGACTCTCTGTATCAGGCATCCTGAACCGCGGAGGCACAATATTAAAGACAGCTCGCTCAAAAAAATTTCGCACAGAAGCCGGACAGGAACAAGCCGTTCAGACTCTAAAAGAAAATAACATTGAGGGTTTAATTGTCGTGGGCGGCAATGGCTCAATGACAGCGGCACACATACTCGCCAGCAAATACAATATTCCCACGATTGGCGTCCCTGCGACCATTGATAATGATATTTCCGATGTTGAGCTCACGATTGGCGCTGATACTGCCGTTAACGTCGCAGTCGAAGCTTTGGATAAAATAAGAGATACCTCCACAAGTTTAGAAAGGATATTTGTTGTTGAGGTGATGGGCCGGGATTGCGGATACATTGCCCTGCAGGTGGCTTTAGCTGGAGGATGTGAAGAGGTTATAATTCCTGAAAAAGATTTTGATGTAGGAAAGATATGTGAAGAAATCTCCGAGGGGAACAAAAAAGGGAAAATCAGCTGGATCGTCATCGTTGCAGAAGGAAGAGCAAAAGCCGACGACGTCGCAAAAACAATAGTTTTGACGACAGGACTTGAGACCAGAGTCGTCGTTTTGGGATACATTCTGAGAGGAGGGTCTCCAACTGCCATGGATAGAATATTGGCTGCTCGCCTAGGAAGTCATGCTGTTGAAGTTTTGAGGAGTGGAGAAACAGATAAATGTGTGTGTTTAAAAGGAAATCAGCCGGATACCGTGCCCCTTGAGAAAGCGATCCAACCCAAACAAATAGAAATCGAAGCGTATTACAGGCTGATTAAGATACTGACATAAGAATTGATACATGCATCTCTGCTTTACAGGACGTGTCATTGTTTGCTGACAAAATAATGTTTCTCTTTCCAGCTTTTAACAACATGTCAAAGTATCAATTCAGCGATGGAAAGGTGGGAGGGTAAAATGCTTTTTACAGATGAAAAAGAATTATTCGGTCAATGCAAAATTGAACTCGTTAATGGCAAAATCAAGATTGTGGATTCAGATTTCTTTAGAGATAAAGCCCTAGAATATCTCGTCGATACATTCCTCTTGAATGATTCCGAACATCTCAAGAAGATATGCCACTGGGTGGTGTATGAGGCTGCACATAAATTTGGAATAATCCCTTCCTCTATTCAAGCTTTATACGAAACAAGAGCAAAAAAAAATTTAACTCACTTTTCCGTGCCAGCGATAAATATCAGAACATTAACCTACGATCTGGCAAGGGCCGTTTTTAGAGCAGCAAACAAGATAAATGCTGGCTTATTTATATTCGAGATTGCAAAGGGTGAAATTGGCTATACCGGACAAAGACCTCAAGAGTATGCCTCCCTTATCATCCTTGCGGCGATAAAAGAGAGTTTTAGCGGCCCGCTCTTCATCCAGGGAGACCATTTTCAGGTCAACGCCCAGAATTACCTTCAGGACAGAGACAGAGAAATCAATCAGTTGAAAGACCTGATATCTGAAGCCATTGAGGCTGGCTTTTACAATATCGACATCGATTCATCAACGTTAGTCGATTTGTCTAAATCGACTCTTGATGGCCAGCAGGAATTGAATTATCAAGTATGTGCACAGTTAACAAAATTCATTCGCACAATCCAGCCTGAGGGAATTGAAATCTCAATAGGAGGGGAGATCGGTGAAGTCGGAGGCCAGAACTCCACTCCTGAAGAATTGCAGGCATTCATGCGGGGCTATCTATCCCAAATTCAAGGGCTCAAAGGCATCTCTAAAGTAAGTATTCAAACGGGCACTTCCCATGGAGGAATCGTATTGTCAGATGGCTCGATCGCAGAAGTCAAATTGGACTTTGATACATTAAAAGCACTCTCCCAAATCGCAAGGACTGAGTTCCAGATGGCAGGAGCTGTGCAGCATGGCGCTTCGACACTTCCCAAAGACGCCTTTGACCGCTTTGTTGAAGCGGAGTGCGCTGAAATCCACTTAGCCACACAATTTCAAAATATTGTTTATGAATATCTTCCTCTCTCAATAAAAGAAAAAATATATGCCTGGCTCCATACAAATTGCGCAAGCGAAAGAAAACCCGAGCAGACCGATGATCAGTTTATCTATAAAACAAGGAAAAAAGCTTTTGGGCCGTTCAAGAGACAAATCTATTCTCTGCCTCTCGATATAAAGGATAAAGCTTCTTCTGCGTCTGAGGAAGAGCTCTCCTTTCTCTTTGAAAAGCTCAATATAAAGGATACCAAAGTACTCGTTGATAAATACATGAAACCCATGAGGGTAGTAAAGAGGAAAGAAGACTTCATCCAATAGGGAAAAGATTCAGGAAAACATAAGGAAGGTGTTATATTTTGGGCCCAGCTTCGAGTATCTCTGATTCACAATCATCTGCGAATTGCTGAAAGTTTTCTCTAAATTTTCCTGCGAGCTCCTTCGCCTTCTCCATGTAATCGCTCTTCTTTTTCCAGGTCTGGACAGGATTCAATATTTCCCCTGGAACATCCTGACACTCTTTAGGAATTTTCAATCCAAACACATTCTCTTCTGCAAACGAGGATTTCTCCAATGCGCCAGAAAGAGCCGCATTGATCATTTGTCGCGTATATTTCAGTTTAATCCGGCTTCCGACTCCGTAAGGGCCACCCACCCATCCTGTGTTCACCAGCCAGCATTTGACGTTATGTTTTAAGATTTTTTCTCTGAGCAACTGTGCATATGCGTAAGGGTGGAGAGCCATGAACGGAGCTCCAAAACAGGCACTGAATGTTGCCTGCGGTTCCTTGCCAAGCCCGATTTCAGTTCCTCCAATTTTGGAAGTATATCCCGAAACGAAATGGTACAACGTCTGCTCAGGAGTCAACCGGGAAATCGGCGGCATAATCCCGAACGCATCCGCAGTCAACATAATAATGTTATCCGGATGTCCTCCCATTTTCGCACGCTCTGCGGTCGGAATATGAGTAATCGGATATGCGGCTCTTGTATTTTCAGTTAAGCTGGCATCATCTAAATCTATTCGTCTCGTATCAATGTTAAAAGCCACATTCTCAAGGATTGTGCCAAATTTTCTCGTACATTCATAAATCTCAGGCTCTGATTCCTTGGAGAGATGGATGGCCTTTGCATAGCATCCTCCTTCAAAGTTGAATACACCCTTATCGCTCCATCCATGCTCATCGTCTCCGATTAACTTCCGCGAAGGATCGGTGGAAAGCGTTGTTTTTCCTGTTCCCGAAAGGCCAAAGAAAATGGCGACATCACCCTTTTCTCCAAAATTAGCAGAACTGTGCATGGTCATAACGCGTTCTTGAGGGAGTAAATAATTTAATATTGTGAAAATCGATTTTTTTATTTCTCCGGCATAAGCTGTCCCGCCGATAATCACCAGCTTCTTTCCAAAATGAATGATGATGAAAGCCTCTGAGTGAGTTCCGTCAATCTCGGGAATCGCATGAAAATGAGGAACATGCAAAACAGTAAACTCAGGAATATGGGATTCAAGCTCTTCCCATCGTGCTTGAATAAACATATTCCTGGCAAATAAATTGTGCCATGCGGTTTCCGTTATGACCCGGATGGGCATCCTAAACTCCGGGTTGGCACCTGCAAAACAATCCTGAATGAAAAGATCATTTCCCTGCAAGTAGGCCATCAACCGTAAATAAAGAGATTCGAACCTTTCTTCCTCAAAAGGACGATTCACTTTGCCCCACCAAATGTTTTTTTCGCTGCTCGGCTCTTTCACGATAAATTTCTCGTTCGCAGCTCTTGCTGTGTGGTGACCCGTTCTCACAACAACGGGTCCAAGATGAACTACAGAGCCTTCTCGTCTCTTAATGATTTCTTCATATAAGCGCGGAGTATTGAAATTCCAAAACACTTCACCCGTGTTGGTTATTCCGTGATTTTCTATACCATAATGACTCTGAAGAGGCATGGTTCTCTCCTTTTTAAATGGAGGACTTATCTCCCATCATACTTTATTTGTGTACAGCCATGTCAATTATATAATTTCATTTCCCGGCTGTCGAGGAATACAAGTCTAGGAAGACCCATATACCCAAATGAGTTATTGCATCAAATGTCTAAGGGAAATGAAACCTCTAAAAATACTACAAAAAATAAAGGAATATTTTGACGTCGCAGCAGGAAATCATGTCTTCTCTTTCAATATGATAAGGAGAGACCGATGAGTTTTTCAGCAAGCAGAAGAGAGAAAACTTCATGGGTAAAGAGTTGTTGAATGAGGTCATCATTGAAGTTGGAGATACGGTGGAAGGCACCATCTAGAGCTGTCCCTCCCTGGTTGTTAACGGCTCTTATCGAGGCAGAGGAAGAAGAAGATATCACTTCTACAGGAGTTTTCGCAGGAACGCTTCTAACATCATCATCGCATATTTGGAATCTATCATAACTAATCTCATCTTGAATCCACAAAAGGATGAGGATACAGCAGGTCATCCCAATAGCCAGTCCAGCAATGTTGATAAGATTAATCCCTCCTATCAGTTTCCATTTTGGGCTCAGGCTGAGATGATTCTCGAATCCTGCAGAAAGAGTCTGGTGTTCAAACTCTTCCCATTCTTTTCCTGTATCATCCTGAGTTCTGACATTGTCATCTATGAGGTTTAAGCTGAATTTCAGTTCATTTTGAGAGAGATAAGGAAAAGAACTCAGAATAAATGCCCCATAAGAGTCGTTTTTGTATGCAGACTCCCAGTCGAGCGTCTTCATACTAGAATCAAAGTAGGCATCAAGGACATTATCATGCCTGACATAGTAACTTCTAAACTTGATATTGCCACTCTTAAATAAAGAGAAAGTTCCCCCGAGGTTAAACTGTGAACGATTCCAACTCTTAAACCTCCAGTAGCGCGGGAAGAAATATTCAGTAGCAAAAGGAATGCCAAACTCAGACCAATAATGGGAAGCTTCGAAGAGAATTTCGCTTTTCTGGCTGGGATAAAAGTAAACCTTGCCAGTGATATTTTTTCTCTCATAATCGCTGTTTTCTCTGATGCCGGCTCTCCGCCGATTCCCCAATGCGTCTTTTGGACTTCATGGATGATGACTCTTATGGCTTGGGGAGGGACTTCCATATCCATAAAAACCTTGGTAATATTCTGGATTATAGTTTTAGCCTTCTCTGGGCCTAAACCTTCCCAGGCATTTACGTGGATAATAGGCATATTCCACCTCCTGATTATAAAGTGAAATTTTCTTTTATCACATGAAAAATCTGGAGTCAAAAGTCAAGTCGATTTTAATATCTCTTTTAATATATTCTTTCTCAATATTCCCATTTACACCTGATTTTGGCATTATTTAGCCACTCCCTTTCCATTATCTACTTTTTTCAAAGGAAAAATTCCTGTTATTTCTGGTTCTTAACAGGATAAAATGACAATGAAAAATTGGGCTTCTAACTTGTTGAAAATATTATAATAAGATAGTGGGTAAGATAATAATTATTCTATACCTGATGAATCTGAGCTGATGATCGGCCGGAAAG
>JADHWO010000093.1 GCA_016783445.1 Candidatus Aminicenantota bacterium | reverse complement strand
AGCTGAAACAACATCAAAACACAACGATGATTATCCTCAAGCTCCGGAGTTCACTCTTGAGGACCTCAATGGAAACAAAATTTCTCTCTCAGATTTAAAAGGGAAAGTAATTTTCTTAAATTTCTGGGCAACCTGGTGCCCTCCCTGCAGAGATGAAATCCCTCACTTTATAGAAGCGTACAAAGAGTATAAAGACAAGGGGATGGAAATAATAGGTATTTCCGTCGATAGAACAGGTGCAAGATCAGTCATTAAATTTACAGAAAAATATAAAATCAACTACCCTGTCGCTATGTATACATTAGATATCATTAAAGATTACAGACCTGGAAACGCAATTCCAGTAACAATCATTATTGGGCCAAACGGAAAAATAAGGCATAAAAAAGTTGGCTACACGGAAAAAAAATACTTAAAAAACTGGTTTCTTAAGCTTATAGAAGAAAAATAATATATGACAGGGACTGAAAGCGTATCCATATTAGTAGCCTTCTCTGCAGGACTCATCTCCTTCCTATCTCCGTGTGTCCTTCCTCTGATCCCCTCTTATATGGCCTTTATAACAGGGGTATCCATCGAAGAACTTTCACGGAAAGAGAACATAAGGCAAGTTCGAAAAAAAGTTTTTATCAATTCATTGATGTTCATTCTCGGTTTTTCGTTGATTTTTATCACACTGGGAGCATCGGCCACTTTTATTGGTACTTTTTTATACTATAACATCCGCTGGTTTGAGATAGGTGCAGGAATTTTTGTCATCATCCTGGGTATCCATTTTTTAGGCATTCTCAGGTTAAAATTCCTTGATAGAGAAAAGAAAATCCATCTCAAAAAGAAACCTCTCGGCTATTTAGGCACTTGCCTGGTAGGCATAGCATTTGGAGTCGGATGGACACCTTGTGTGGGCCCGATATTAGGTATGATCCTGACTATGGCAGCGACCACTCAGAACATCGTAAAAGGCATTATCCTGCTGAGCTTCTATTCTGCAGGCTTAGGTATTCCATTTCTTCTCTCAGCCATTATCATTCATAAATTTTTTGAATATTTTAAAGCTATCAGAAAATATTTCCCGATGATCCAAAAAATAGGGGGGATACTGCTTATTATTGTGGGAATCCTTCTTATTTCCGGATATTTTTCCTCGTTATCAGCCCTCTTGAATAATTCATAAAAACTGCCGACACTATAATCAACTTTTTATGATATAAGCCCGTTACTTCGATTTTTCTCAAAATTAACATCCAAATCCTCTCCAATGGATTAATTTCAACTTTATGTCGGCATTTTTTACCCCCGGGCGAGCTGATATTGTGAGATTGCCGCGTCGCTTCGCTCCTCGCAACGACGTCTGCTTTGTTGCAGCGCATTCGCAGTGGAATACCACAGCTTCATACCCCACGCCTCGCATCTGAGGCAACCTCAACTCGTGAATTATCCAAGCTCTATTGAACAAATAAACCTGAATTATTTAAAATTGGGGACGGTTCTATCCTCTTTACCAGCGATAGGCAACAGCAGCCCATGTAAAACCTGCCCCGAAGGCTACCATTAAAACAATATTTCCTTTATTAAGCTTTCCTTCTTCATTGAGCTCGTGGATACTAATGGGAATAGAAGCAACAGAAACATTTCCGTATTTGTGGATGTTAGAGAAAACTTTTTCCCGGGGGAGTTTAAGGCGTCTACCCGTGGCCTCGATGATACGCATATTAGCCTGGTGAGGAATTAGATAATCTACATCCTCCTTTTTTAATCCTGCGCTTTTTAATGCCTCCACAGCCGCCTCTCCCATCTTTTTCACGGCATGCTTGAAGACTTCGTTTCCTTTCATGTGAAGATAATGGAGGCGCTGGGCTACTGATTGATCAGTCGCAGGAATCCTGGACCCCCCAGCAGGCTGATAAAGAAGTTCTCCCAAATTCCCATCAGCTTTCCAGTATGAAGAAAGCATTCCGGACTCATCATCACTTTCTTCGAGAACCACTGCTCCGGCTCCATCACCAAAAAGAACGCACGTATTGCGGTCTTCCCAATTTGTTATCTTGGTTAACAGCTCTCCCCCGATCAGAAGGATACGCTTGTGTGCCCCACTTAATATCAGCCCTTCAGCCAGAATCATCCCATAGAGAAATCCTGTGCATCCAGCAGATATATCAAAAGCAGGCACATTCCCTGCGCCAAGCCCTTTCTGAACCCAGCATCCAGTTGAAGGGAAAATTGTATCAGGAGTAGAAGTCCCCACTATTATAAGGTCAATATCCTTGGCTTTAAGTCCGGCACTATTTAGAGCCTCCCGTCCGGCTTCAATTGCTAAATCCGATGTTGCCTGATCTTCGGAAGCAACTCTTCTCTCTTTAATTCCTGTTCGGCTTATAATCCACTCATCGGAAGTATCTACCATTTTTTCAAGGTCAGCATTGGTCAAGATTTTATCAGGAACATAGATACCTGTTCCTGTTATTTTTATTCTCTTTCCTGCTTCTTTTTTCATGTCTACTCTAAAAAAAATACTCTATAACACACTTATTTTCAATTTGCAATTAAATAAAAGGGCAAGTAAAATCAAAAAATAAGATGAAAAATCGCAGATTCTGGTTTTTTCCCATATTCCTTTTCTGGATAATCGCTTTCCTCCCAAACATCCTTCGGCCTCAAATGATTCTTGGACAGTATGAAGACGAGGCTCCCTTTAGAACATGGAACACCTTCGGCATCCCATCAGCTCCGTCCCTCGCCATGGGCGAAACTCAATTCACTCTAGCCTATGATTGTTTGGTTTCCCTCTCAAATCCTGCTCTCCTTACTACACTGCCAAAAATCACTTTTACACTCAACTCATCCATTGATACTGCTTCATTTTACAGGTATTCCATAGTAAATACTGGCCCTCTCCAAATTGATGGGAAAAGTTCTCTCAGCCTTCTTGCTTTTAACTTTGCTGGTGCTTCGGTCAGAGTTAAAAACTGGACTTTTGCTTTAAGTATAGCCCTTACTGAAAATTACTTCCGGCCGCATCCTGATGGGGATTTTTACTACGGAGGCCGCCTCTACTATTCTTTGGATCTCGATCAGGAGGGAAACCTTCAAAATACTAACTTCTCCATTGCCCGAAAAGTTTTCAGAGGCCTTTCAGTGGGCCTTGGTCTAAACTACACATGGGGCAATCTTCAAAAAAATATAGAGGAAAGATGGACCATATCAAACATAACCATAACAGACAATAAATCCCACACATTTCAAGGTTTTTACTTAAACGGAGGCCTTTTATTGGATTTAACGAAAGATATAAAAATTGCCTTAATATTCCGGACACCCTATGTAAAAAAATCAGAAAGCGAGGGTTTGCTCAGATTTAATTCTCCAAATGGAGATACAGATATAAAAATCGAAGCCTCGGGCAACAGCGAGTATAAGCAGCCCTTTGTAGCAGGTCTGGGAGTAAGCTATAAATTCTCTTCGAAACTTCGTGTCGCTTCTGATTTCACTTTTTATAATTGGTCAAAATACGGCATCACGTATTTTGATGACGAGGACGAAATCAAGAGAAACTTTAAAGATATTTTCAAGATAGGGCTCGGATTTGAGTATATAAGCCCCATCAGGATTTTTGGAATAAAAGCCGGAATTCCCCTGAGAGCAGGATTGAGCTACGATCCACAGCCTATGGAAGTACCTAATTCATCCTATTTCTATTTCTCCTTCGGAACAGGCCTTCAATGGGGTAAATTCTTACTTGACGCAGGAATGCTTATTGGCAAGGAAAAAGGTTCTGGAAACTCCCTCTCTGCACAAAAAATTGCTCTATCGATGAGCTTCAGATTATAGATATCAAAATATAAGATTGATATACAGGAAAAATTGTGAGATTGTTTAACCTATTGCGAGCACAGCTTGGCAATATCGTCATGAAATGCGGGCTTGATAAATCAAGCCCCTACAAAAAAGAGACAGCTTTGTCGCTGTGGGCTCGTTATGACAATAGGTTTTGAAAAAATAAAATTTAAGTGACGATGATTAAAAAATTTATTTTTCTTATTACTGTTCTTTTCCTTGTCCTTATTCCTTTGAAGGCCCAGGATTACTGGAATACACATATTATCAGTATCGATAAAAACAAAAATATTGAAAAAAAACTCCTTGAGAATAATTTTGACTTCCTGATGGAATGGGACAACAAGGTGTATTTCCTTGTTGGCCTTGAAAACTTTCCTAAACTGCATAAAGAAAATATTCTATATACTCTGGAAACCTATAATTTTTACCCGTACAGGCAGAGGGAAGCCTCTATTCAAGGTGGAGTGAACGGAGATTATCATTCCTACGGGGAGCTTGAGCGAGAGTTATTGGCTCTTCAAGACTCCTATCCAGACCTTGTCAGAGTATCCGTTATTGGTGAAAGCCTTGAGAGAAGGAATATATATGCAGTCAAAATAAGTGACAATGTAAATCTGGATGAGGATGAAGCCGAAGTTATTTTTATCGGATGTCACCATGCACGAGAATGGATCTCGGTCGAGGTTCCTTTTTTACTCGGGAAATATCTTGCTGAGAACTACTCAATAAACTCTCAGATTAAAGACCTGGTCGACCAGAGTGAGATATGGATTGTTCCCTTATTAAATCCGGACGGTCTTCATTATTCCATTCACTTTTACCGCTACTGGCGGAAAAACAGAAGATACAATGGAGATGGAACCTATGGAGTGGACCTTAACAGGAATTACGGGTATTTATGGGGTTATGACGATGAAGGGTCAAGCCCAAACACTATATATAATGATTACCGGGGTACATCTGCTTTCTCCGAGCCTGAAACCCAGGTTATAAGAGACCTCTTTGCACAAAGGAATTTTAAAGCTCTGATAAGTTACCACAGCCATTCCCAGATTATTATATATCCCTGGGGGTATACAGACCAAGCTACAAACCAGGATGCACTTCTCGACCAAATAGCATCGGATATGTCAGGACTTATACAAGCTGTGAACGGCAATGTCTACGAGTATGGCCAAGCTGGAGAAGCGCTGTATGTCACTAATGGGGACACAACAGATTGGGCCTTTGGTGTTTACGGCATTCCTTCCTTCACGATAGAGCTCCCTCCGGTAGATAAGTTCCATGGCCAGTTCTTTAATGCAGAAGAGGAAATCCAGTCAATCTTTAATGAAAACCTTCCAGCAATGCTCTATCTTATCGACTGGTCAATTCAAAATTCCACGACCAATAATAACTCTATCAAAAGGATTACTCGACAACCTAAAGAAAAAGTGATAAAAAAAAATAATCTCCTAGTTTTGCAGGATTCCATGAACTGGCAACCCGGACAAAACAAACAAGATAAACAAATATCAGCGAAGAGCCAAAATCACAAAACAGAGAGATTAAAGCCCTTAGAGGTTCAAAACAAAATAAAAAATTCTACAAAAAGTTCAAAATTTTCAACTCCTACAAAAAAGAGATTGACAAAGAAAATTTAAAAATATATGAATTACTGAAAAAACTTAAAGGGAATAATGGTCAATTTACTTGCTAATATTGTTTTTCTTCAAACAGGAGAAACAGCTTCCAGGGGCCTCCCCTACTGGACTTTCTGGCTGCTCCTCTGCATAATCCTGCTTCTTATCGCATTTATTTTCCTCAGAGATAAAAGCCTTAGGCAGAGGCTAAATTCATTTTTTTCCCGATTAAAAGGAAAAATGGTCAAAATCCGCCTCCAGGCAACGCTTAAAAAAGAAAAACAAAAAAAAGAAGGACTCCTGAAAGAACTTGGGGCAACAGCCTGGACAGAGGGTATCAGAGCTAAGGAAAGCGAACAGATAGAAAAAAACCTTATTAAACTGGAGAAGGATAAGAGCCGCCTCCTGAAAGAAATAAAAGAAGCAGACTCTAAAATTAAGATGCTAAACAAAAATCTTGAAGAATACACACAAAAATTCTTAGCTCTGGTTAAAGACAAAGAAACAGAAATTAATCCTTTTAAAGAAAAAATAGGTAAAACAGAAAAAAAAGTAAAATTTTTAGTGGGCGGCCTTAATCAGAAGCAAAAAGAAATAGAAGAAGCAGAGAAACAATTAAAGGCTGTAGAAAAAGAAATCCAGGAGATCGAAAATAATCCTGAACTTTCCGACAAGCAGAAAAAAGCTAAAAAAGAAGAGATCAAAGAAAAAATAAAAAACATAAAAAATAAAAAAGAAAAAACTCAAAAAAATCATCAATCGCTCAAGGAAGAAAAAGCAGAGTTAGACAAGGAGAAGGAAAAACTTAAGGGGAAAATAGGTGAATACGAAAGACAAATAAAAGACATAGAAGAAGAGAAAAAAGAGCAATTACGAAAATTCCATAAGGAAATCAAGGAATGGGAAAAAAACAGAGGGCAAATTCAAGAGAAGGTTAGAGAAATTGATAGAAAAAAAGACCCTCTTTTTAAAAACCTTGGAAAAATCATTAACGAACTCAGAGTTGACCACAAAAAACTTTTTATCTTCTATTCCCAGATAGACAGAGCGGATAAACGTATTCAGGATATCGAGAAGAATATAAAAAAGATATAACCAAAAAGCAAATTTAATTTACTCCTTAATCTTTCCAGTTTAAAATAAAATCATGAACAAACAGAAATTGCTCATTCATGTATGCTGTGCTCCAGATGCTCTTTATGTTTTGAGTCTAATCAAGGAAAACTATGAAGTTTGCGGGTATTTTTACAACCCAAATGTTTTTCCTGAAGAAGAATACAAGCTAAGGTTGAAAGAAACAAACAAAATAGCTGAGATTCTAAAAGTCAAGCTCTTCGAGGAAATTTACGATAACGACCAGTGGTTCACACTCACAAAAAAATTTAAAAACGAGCCTGAAAAAGGAAAAAGATGTGATATTTGCTACACGATGAGACTTGAAAAAACAGCACAGAAAGCATCTGAACTAGGCTTTGATATATTCACTACAGTCATGAGCCTTAGCCCCTGGAAAAAAGCCGATGTTCTTAACCGATTAGGAAGGACGTTTGCCCAGAAGTATAATATTAATTTTTTAGGGGCGGATTTCAAAAAAAAAGATGGCTTCAAAAAAAGCGTAATAATGAGCAAAAGTTACGGACTCTACCGCCAGGACTACTGTGGATGCCTGTACAGCATGAAGAGCTTGAAAGAAAAGGAGGCTTAAAACAAAAAAGTAAGGAATTGAGATTTAAAATAGAATGAAAACTAATAATAAATTTAAAGTAACAAAAGGAAGTGCTATAAGTTTAGTTGTTTTTGGAGTTGTACAGGGTGTTGGATTCAGGCCATTTATCTACCGACTGGCTAACAAATTTTCTTATAAAGGCTGGGTCAAAAATATTGGGTTCGGAGTGGAAATTCGTCTTGAATCCAAAGAAAAAACAGATTTTAAAGGCTTCCTGAAAACACTCAGGGAAACTAAGCCTCCTCTTTCTAAGATTGAAGAAATTATTCTTAAGCCCGCCTCTTTCCGCAACCTCAATAATTTTACAATTAAAAAATCAAAACTAGAGGAAAGCTTTGTCTTTATCTCTCCGGACATATCTATCTGTGAGAACTGCCACCAGGAAATGAAAAATCCTTCTGATAGACGGTTCCATTATCCATTTATCAACTGCACTGATTGCGGGCCCCGCTACACGATTGTCCAATCCCTTCCTTATGACAGGAAACAAACCACAATGGAAAGTTTTAAAATGTGTGAGGATTGCGCCAGAGAATTCGAGAATCCTCTTGACAGGAGGTATCATGCCCAGCCTATTGCCTGTCCTGTATGCGGTCCTTTTACATCGCTTGTAAATTCGAGAACCGGAAAAAAGAAAAAAGGAGGAATCCGCGAAGCCGCCTCTTTAGTAAAAGAAGGAAAAATTTTAGCACTTAAGGGACTCGGCGGTTTTCATCTTATCTGTCATGCTCTGAATTATGAAGCAGTCCGCAGACTACGAAAAACCAAAGAGCGCAAAGTCAAACCACTTGCTTTAATGGCGCCTGATATAGAAACCATAGAAAAATTCGCTATCCTCACCCCCACAGAGAAAAAAATGCTGCTCTCAGCCCGCCGTCCCATTGTTCTTCTCAAGAAAAAAAAAGATATTAAAGGAATCGCTCCATTTCTTGATGAAATGGGATTTATGCTTCCCTACACTCCCCTCCACTATCTTCTACTCGAACATATTGACCTCATTGTAGCCACAAGTTCCAACAAAAAAGATGCTCCTATCATAAAAGACGAAAAAGAAGGAATAATAGAACTCTGTGATTACACCCTGACTCATAACCGGCCTATCTATATGAGAGCCGATGATTCAGTGCTCAGAATCGTCAAAAACAAGCCTCTTTTCCTAAGACGAGCCCGAGGATATGTCCCCTATCCACAGAAAGTTTCTAAAGAACTGGAATCCCCTAAACATATTCTTGCGCTTGGAGGAGAGCTGAAGGACACAATCTCTCTTTACAAAAACGGCTATGTAATCACCAGCCAGTTTCTTGGAGATCTTGATGAATACCAGAATTTCAAATACTTTGAGGAAACTATCCATCACCTCACACATCTTTTTAAGGTAAAACCTGAAGTTGTTGTTTCTGATAAACATCCGGATTTTCACACAACAAGGTACGCTCAGAAATCAGGCCTTCCTCATATTCAGGTTCAACACCATTTTGCCCATATCCTGGCTCCCCTCTTAGAGCACGAAATTTCTCCTCAAAAGAAGGTTCTCGGAGTGAGTCTTGACGGCTACGGCTATGGAGAAGACGGGATGGCCTGGGGAGGCGAATTTCTTATAACAAACTATTCTTCTTACAAAAGGTTTGCCCACTTTAAGTATGTTCCCCTTCCAGGAGGAGACCTGGCTTCAAAACAACCCTGGCGAATGGCAGTTTCATACCTCATGGATGCCTATGGCTCTAAATTTCCCAGAGTTAAGTCAATGGAGAAAGTTTATAAAAATAAAATAGATGGTGTTATAAGTATGATCAAACAGAAAATCAACAGCCCTCTATCTTCAAGCTGCGGAAGGCTGTTTGATGCGGTCTCATATCTTGCTGGTGTTTCTCCTTTAGAAACCGAGTTTGAAGCAGAAGCTCCGATGAGGCTTGAATCAGCAGCTAATATAGACGTTAAAGAAAGTTATGGTTTTTCTGTAAACGGCGATCTCCCTCCTTTTCAAATTTCTTTTATTCGGACAATTCAATCAATTTTAAAAGATTTAGAGCAAAAAACTCCCACAGCTTATATATCAGCAAGATTCCATAATACAATAGCTCAGGTTATAGTAAACGTGGCAGAGAGAGCAAGGAAGGACCTCAATATTGATACCGTGGTTTTTGTTGGTGGTGTTTTTTTAAATAAAATATTACTGCAAAGAGCAACAGACCTTCTGGAACAAAAAAAGTTTAAAGTCCTGAGGCCAATGAATTACTCCCCAAATGACGAGTCAATCTCAATAGGTCAAATCGCCTATGCACTAAATAAGATAAAAGGTGGGATTGATGAATCAAATCCGTATTGAAGATAGAGTGTAGGGGTTTGATTTATCAAACCCACCCATGTTGAATAAATTATTTACTGACGAATATCCAGTATATGGGCTTGATAAATCAAGCCCTACATTTAAACCAAATCCCTGCAATTCAAAGGTGGGTTTGATAAATCGGTTCTCTTCCATTTTGTGTGGGTAAAAGAGTTTTTAAGGAAGCATTGAGACATGGTAATATCCTATGGTGAAGTATCAACCATAGGAGGTGTCTTGATGAATGAATTATCTTTATTTACTCTTGCATTGGGTTTTACAAAGCCCTGGAAGGTTGTTGAGATTAAGTTCTCAAAAGAATCTGGCCGATTGGATCTGAGAATAGATTTTACAAGAGGAACGACTTTCCCTTGCCCTTCTTGCAAGGAAGGCAAATGCCAGGTTCACGATACAAAGGATAGGACGTGGAGGCATCTTAATTTTTTTCAATATG